>JBBQYD010000053.1:0-16955 GCA_038209025.1 Verrucomicrobiota bacterium
CATGGCGGGCATCGCGGTAACCGTCTCGCGCGGGGCCTGGATCAGCACGCTGCTGGCCCTGGTGCTCCTCAGCGCGGTGCTGATGGCGTATCGTCCCTATCGCATCCCACTGATCCTGGTGCTGGTAATGTTGGTGGGGGCAGGGGCAATCTTTGTGAAGAACAGTTTTGCGACCCAACTTCGCCTGCGGCAACTCGTCTCGGGTGAAGGCAAAGATAAGGTGGACGACGGCCTGCGCTATACCCTGTGGCGACCTGCGCTGGAAATATGGCAGGATAATCTGTGGTTTGGCGCAGGGCCCGGGCATTTCAACAATCGATTCCGGGCTTATCGGCCCGCGGTGGTGCAAAAACAGCCTGACCGTGTGCATAATGATTATCTCAACACCCTGGCCGATTGGGGACTCGTGGGGTTCGGATTGGTGGCGGCATGCTGGGGGTTGCTCGGTTGGGGGTTGGTGAAGACCTGGCGGTTTGTGCGCGGTTCTTTTACGGAATTAGGCGAGCGCAAGGGGAGCAACAAATTTGCCATTGTTTTGGGAACCTCACTGGGGCTGGTGGCGGTTCTGGCGCATTCGTACGTCGATTTCAATATGCACATTCCCGCCAATGCGATACTGGTGGCGGTCTCGATGGCGGTGCTGGCCAGTCACATTCGGTTTGCGACGGAGAAATACTGGTATTCTCCCGGGGTGGTGGGGCGGGTTGCGGTGACGGTTATCCTGCTGGCGGGCCTGGTTGGTCTGGCGCAGCAAAGTTGGAGGAATGGCCGTGAACAGCATTGGCTCGCGCGGGCGCAACTCGCGGCCCTATACTCTCCCGAGCAAGTGGCATTGCTGAAAAAAGCGAGTGAGGTTGAACCGCGGAACGCCCAAACCACCTACGCGATTGGTGAGGCCTTGCGCACCCGCAGCCTGGATGGGACACGCGACTATAGGGCATTAGCTGAAGAGGCCATGAGCTGGTTCAAAATCGGAATGAACCTCAACCCATGGGATGGATATAATTACCTACGCTACGCAATGTGTCTTGGATGGATTGATCGCGCGGAAGAATCGTGGCCTTGGTTGAATCGCGCCGAGTTGTTGGATCCCCAAGGGTCCTACATGATGGCGCAAATCGGACTTTGCTATTTGCAGGCGGGGAAATATGCCGCCGCCCGGCCTTGGTTTTATCGTTCCTTGAAGTTCCAGTGGGAAGATAACGTTATAGCACAAGAGTATTTGAAGATTTGCGAAACCCGGCTCCGCCAGGCAGCGAGCCTGCCTTTGCGCGTGGGCGGTGCCGCTCCAGCAAGTGGCGCGGAGCGATGACGCAAGCTTTTGACAGGCACCTGTCTGCCCAAAAGGCGCTGCCAAAAAAAAAATCAAAAAAAATGAGTATTCGTTTGACAATATCCGCTGTGTCCTTAAGATTCGGGAGGAATGAGTCAGTCCATTGAGCAGGAGTCACTATGAAAAAAATCCAAAGTTATTTTCAAAGCATAATCGTTTGCAGTGTCGCGCTGGCGTTGGTCAGCATGGCTCAAGCGCAAACTCAAGGCACAGCCAAGGTCGTTCGCGTCAAAGGTTCGGCGCGTTATACCACCGACAATAATTCCTGGCAGCCGCTGAAGGCGGGCACAGTGGTCAAGCCTGGCACAACCATTCAAACCGGTGTGGAACGTGGCTCCTATGTTGATCTGGTTACCAGCGACAGCGACGCCAAGCTTCCGACCCCGGCTGTGTTTGGCGGTGGCGGTGGCGGTGGCGGTGCTGGTGTAAGCAGCGGTCCCGGTGCCTACAAGGCGGCCTCCAAGCAAAACTTGATTCGTCTTTGGGAAAACACGCTGATGAGCGTTGAAAAGCTTAACCTGACCTCGACCGGTGCCGGCGTGGTTAGCGAAACCGAAATGAACCTCAAGGCAGGCAAGGTGCTGGGCAGCGTGAATAAGCTGTCGGCTGGTTCAACCTACGAGATCAAGCTGCCGAACGGCGTGGCTGGGATTCGCGGGACGGATTTCGAAATCAGTGCGGGCGGCGTGCTGAAGGTGCTTAGTGGCGAAGTGGTGCTGGCCTTTGTGAACGCACAGGGAGAGACGGTCACCGTGCGGTTGCGCCAGGGCGACACCTACAACACCGGAACGGCGATTATCAGCCAGATTCCGCAGAGTGAAATTCAGGCGTTGAGCACAACGATTGAAGGAGTAACCCAGGTGACCACCGCTGGCGAATCGGTTACGATTCAAGTCGTGCGGGATCCAACGTTGCAGTATGTTTCGCCCACTGAGTAGTAGCTGGGTTTAAGCGACTGTTCATTCTATTTTCAAACTCGGAGCAGCCTTGTGTTGCTCCGGGTTTTTTGTTTCCCTGCCCTTGTGAAGCTCAAGCCTTTCAAGCGGATTCCAGCCCTCATCGCTCTGAGTGTGCTCGCGCTGATTTGCCTGTTGCGCCTCCTGCGGTTTGATTTCTTCGAGCGCCTTGAGTGCGTCACTTATGATATGAGGGTGCGGCAGGCCTTGCGCTCCACGCCCCCGGTGGCCACTAATCTGGGATTCGTATATATCAACGAAGACAGCATCCGAGCGGTTCAGGATGGGTCGCTTGGCTACAGTTTTGGGTTGTATTGGCCCCGGCAGGTTTATGCCCGAGTCGTCAACGAGCTGGCCGCCCAGGGTGCCAGAACCATTGCTTTTGATGTTATCTTTGGGGACTTGCGTCCGGACCATCCCCCCGTGCAAGTGGCTGGCAACCAGATCATGGAGTCGGATGACTTCTTTGCGCAGGAACTTCAGCAAGCCGGCAATGTGGTGCTGGCGGTCACTCGCGAGTTGCAGCCCCCCCCATTTTTTGCCACTAACGCTGTCGCCCTGGGAGATATTTCCACCGACAAAGACACTGATGGCATTCTCAGAAAAGCGCGCGCCTTTCGCGAGTATCGCCGCTGGCATCCCGCGTTTCTCCAGGTGGAAGCCGATCCCGCTTATGGGATTGATCTGCGAACGGCCAGGGTCCAGGGCGGCCAGGTTGTTCTCCCGCGAACAAACGGTGAGGAAATCAAGATTCCACTCGACCAGGACGGGAGGTTCAGCCTTGCAGATTTTTACGGTGACCAGCAATCGGCGGCGGGGCCGGCAAAAGCCAGGCCCTATGCCGAAGAACGCAGGTGGCACATGGGGGTGGTGGTGGCCGCGCTTGAATTGGGGTTGGATTTGGCCACCGCTAAAATTGACCTGGAGCGGGGACGCATCACACTGACTGGCCCGTCCGGGGTCAAGCGTGTCATCCCGGTGGACGACTCCGGATGCTTTTACATCGATTGGTGCATCCCACCCAATCATCCTCAACTGCTTCAGGAGGGGGTTCATAGCCTGTTGCGGCAGAACTTTACGAAATCAGAAGGGGCTGCGGAGCCGTCAACGAATCGATGGAAGAACCGTCTGGCGGTCATCGGTTCCAGCGCCATGGGCAACGACCTCACCGATCGCGGCGCGACTCCGTTACGTTCCGATACCCTGCTGGTCAGCAAGCACTGGAACGTAGCCAATTCAATCATCATGGACCGCTTTGTGCGGCGTACCACGCTGGCGGTGGATTTGCTGGTGATCGTGCTCATGGGCGCGGCGGCGGCGGCGCTTACCT
This sequence comes from Verrucomicrobiota bacterium, assembly GCA_038209025.1. GTDB lineage: Bacteria > Verrucomicrobiota > Verrucomicrobiia > Limisphaerales > UBA8199 > JBBQYD01. Next base: position 3,620 of record JBBQYD010000053.1, read on the forward strand.
GGGAATTCCGAGCGGTGCTGGCCTTCTTGCTGGTTGCCGCCCTATCCGTGGCCTACGTGCTGGCGTCGATCTTGATCTTCACGCAAACCCGGTGGTGGATTCCGATCATGCTGCCCGTGTTGGGTGGGCTGCTGATGACCCACCTGAGCTTGATGACGTGGCGGGTCGTGTTCGAGCAGTCTGAGAAACGCCGGGTTAAGTCGGTGTTTTCCAAAATGGTTTCGCCGAAGATTGTGAATGAGTTGCTCGTGGATGGAAACCTGAAGTTGGGTGGAGCGCGCCGCCAGATCACCGTCATGTTTGCGGACGTCCGCGGTTTTACGGAGTTGACCGATGACACCCAGGAACGTGTGGCGGAGTATGTCATTCGGCACAAGTTGGTGGGGGACGAGGCTGAAACCGCGTTTGACGAGCAGGCGCGGGACACCTTGGAGACCGTCAACACCTACCTGGGGTTGGTGGCCGATAAGATCATTAATCATGATGGAACGTTGGATAAATTCATTGGCGATTGCGTCATGGCGTTCTGGGGCGCACCGACGCCCAACCCGAAACATGCCCTGTTTTGCGTGCGAGCGGCCATCGACGCGCAGCGCGCCATCGCCCGGCTGAACGGAGAACGAGCGGCGAAGAATCGCAAACGGGAGCACGAGAATGTGTCCCGTGTGGCGAGCGGCCTGGAACCGCTGCCGCCATTGCCGCTGCTGCTGCTTGGCTCGGGCATCAATAGTGGCATGGCAAATGTCGGGTTGATGGGATCTGAGGAGGAGACCCGAAACTATACCGTGTTCGGTCGCGAGGTGAATCTGGCGAGCCGATTGGAGAGTTTGTCGGGGCGGGGCCGAATCTACATCAGCCAGGCCACCTACGAGCTTCTGCTCCGGGACGATGCGCGGCTGGCGGCAACCTGCATTGCCTTGCCGCCCGTGATGGTTAAAGGCATCCGCAATGCGGTGGCGGTTTATGAGGTTCCCTGGGAGGCGGTTGAAGCGCCAACCTCGGATTCGGCGGTGTCCCCAGCCGGGGCCGGCGCTGGGTCCGCTCAAATTTAGGCCTTACCAGGCCGGACTTTACCGCGAGAGCGTTGCCCGATTCTTAATCGAGCCGTTTGAGTCGAATATCCGTTTCAACAATCTTGCCGTCTTTGGCGTTGATCCTGGTTTCCGCCACTTCGGCGTCCTTCGCGGAATCTCGAAGCTTTTGCGCCCATAGGGTTACCACCCAGACGGGCTCGCCGGTGTCACTTACCCGCTGTAATTTCAGGCGAGTGGCGGTGATTTTGATGGTTTTCAGCAACGGCTGTTTGAGGGCGGTTTCGACGGCTTGATCAGAATCGACCTTAAGTTCTTCCAGGTCCATCGAGGCGGGTTTGCCACCCAGGAAATCAAAAAAGCGGGTGCCTGTCTTGATGTTCATCATTTGCCCCGCGCCGAATTTGACTTCAACTGATTTGTTGCGCGCGAGTGGATCGTAGTAAACTACCGACCACATATTGGGCTCGGTTCCGCCAATGGACTTCTCGGAGCGGAGGGCGGCAATTTTGTTTTTTGATTGCTCGCCCACATAGCGGTTCCCTTCCTTCACCAGCGCAAGCGCGGTTTTTTCCGCCGCGAAAGCAACCAGTTGGGCGCAGGCCAGCATGCAAGCGGCCACAACCATTCCAAAGCCATAAGGTGCGTTGTTACTAATCCTCATGGCTTGATTATAGTTCCGTTCCACTCGATTACAACTCGCCGGCGCCCACGGTGGTTCTACTTCAAGGGCGAGACTGTAATGTTTCTATAAGCAACCGGGCCATGGTCGCCCTGGAACATGAGCGGGCCGCGCGCTTTTTCTTTGCCATCCACGCCGGCGGGGGTCGGGCCTTTCATTTCCAGGTTTTCGTGAATGGTGACCCCGTTCAGGATGACCTTGATGAATTTTGCATGGGCGATCTTTTTGCCTTCGGCATCGAACTTCGGAGCTTGCCAGTGAATCTCGTAGGTGTTCCACTCGCCGGGTGCGCGGTATTTTGGATTCTTCGGCGGTTGCGCTCCATAGACTGCGCCCATGTCGCCAGGGCCGGGACTGGCGTCCTTGCCAAAGCTGTCGAGAACCTGGACTTCATATTCGCCCATCACGTAAATGCCGCTGTTCGAGTCTTTTGGAACCATGACTTCCAGGGTAATGATCGCATCCCCATGAGCGGTCTCACTGTAGATATCCACGCTTTGTCCGTGGCCCGTGGTGTTGTTGATGAGCTGGTTTCCCTGCGGGGAAACCGTGAATTTCTTGGGCTCTGCCGGGCTGGGTTGGGCGGAGCCGACCATCCACTGGCTCTTGACGGTCGGGTTGGTCTTGACCTTCCAACCGTCCAGGTTCTTGCCGTTGAACGGCGCGACCGCAGTCACCGGAGCGGCAAAGGCCCAGGTTGTGAGCGAGCACACCAGAGCGTTTAAGAGAATCAGGCTATTGATCGGGTTCTTCATGGTTTTTGATAGGGCGTTGTCAGAACATTTAGGGGTTCTGGGTTTGGATAGACAAGCACTTAATGCAACTAAAAGGCCTAGTGGTGTCGGGCACCACTGGGCTGAGGTGAAAAGCGGAGGAACCAGGCATCGGGCTACACCTTGGGCTCCCAGCCTTTGCGATACTCGCGGCGCACGAGCGCATCAGCGGCTTTGCTGGCGTGCAGTTTCATGGTTTTTGGGTCAAAGTTGACCGTTTCGCCCGTCCGCCATGCGATATTCCCGAGGTGGCAAAGCATGGTGCTGCGCTGGCCGTCTTCAATCTCGGTGCGGACCGGCTTGCCTTCCCGAATACCGGTTATGAAGTTTTCGAAATGCACGGTGTCATATTGGAACAGGTCACTTTGTTTGCCGCTGATCGAGCGAAGGACCTTGCCTTTGAGATCGTAAATCTTGGTTTCACTGCCGGCCATGGACAGGGTGCCATTGTCGCCATAGAAATTGACGCCGAAGCTGGTGTCCTCAAAGCCGCGCGGCGCGCAGCTTTGGCCCTCCCAGAGGATGGCCTTGTTGCCGTAGTCAAAAGTGGCCGATATGGTGTCAGGTGTTTCCCAGTCGTCCTGAAAGAAGTAGCGGTTGCCGCCGCAGGTGACGCGGTTCGGGAGATCCAGCTTGAGTCCCCAGCGCGAGAGGTCAAGAGCATGCACGCCGTTGTTGCCGAGTTCGCCGGTGCCCCAGTTCCAGAACCAGTGCCAATTGTAGTGAAGGATATTATCTTTATAGGGACGTTCCGGCGCGGGACCCTGCCACAGGTTATAGTCCAGCCATTCTGGCACGGGCACCACTTTGCCGGTGCCGATTGACGGCCGGTGGTTGGTGTACCAGCCACGGGCCAAGCGCACCTCGCCAATCACGCCTTCGTGCAAAGCGGCGATGGAGTCGATCACCCACGGCCAGCTTCGGCGTTGATTGCCCATTTGCACCACCCGCTTGTGTTTGCGGGCGGCAGCGACCATCGCATGGCTTTCCCACAGGTTGTGGCTGCCGGGTTTTTCCACATAAACATGCTTGCCTGCCGCGCAGCCCATGATGGTGGCCGGGGCGTGCCAGTGCTCGGGCATGGCGATGGATATGGCATCAATGTTGGGATCATCAAGCACGCGGCGAAGGTCCTTAACGCCCTGGGGCTTTTTCGACTGCTTCTTGGCCACGGCAGACAGGCCTTTTTCCAGGGCGCGGGTGTCCACGTCGCAGATGCAGACGATTTCGGCATTTGGCACACCGAGGTAGCCGGCAATATGGGCCATGCCGCGCCCGTTGCAGCCGATCACCGCCACCCGCACGCGCTCGTTGGGGGAGGCACCGGCTTGAAACGCCGGGGCGCTGCCCAGGCTGGCCAGGCTGGCCGTCAGTATGGAGGTTTGTTTGAGGAAGTCTCGACGAGTGATTGCATTATTCATAGTTCAACTTTGCTTCAGGCTGGCATGTAATGGATGGGTGGCACTTCAGTCAATTTTGCGCACCACCCCAAGTTTTCCGATGAGCAGAAAAACCATCAGGAGCGCGAGCGGGTAAAGGCCGGCGCACGCGACGAAAATGGGTGTGAAACCGTATTTATCCACCACCCCCCCCATGTAATACTGGGAAATTGCGCCCATGAAAGACCCGAGCGTCCCGCCCAAGCCGGTAATCGAGCCCACGGCGCGACGGGGAAACACCTCTGCTGGCAAGGTGATATTTCCCCAGGCGGAGTGGCAGAACATCATGAACCCGACAATCGTCATGGCCAGGCCGGCATGGGCGGCCTGGGTCACTGCCGCGCACAGGAACAGCATGGAAAGGGTCATTAAGGCCATCGTGCTTTTACGTGCCTTGTCCAATTGCCAGCCACGGCTGATCAGGAAGCGGGGGAGCGCGCCGCCAAAAATGTTGCCAGCCGCCGCCATGGCAAAAGGAATCCAAACGAACATTCCCAGTTGCTTCAGATCAAAACCGTGGTGTTTTTGAAAATAGAGCGGAATCCAAAAAATCAGGAAGTAACTGATCGGATCGGTAAAGGCCCGGACGAGGATGCAGCCCCAGGCCTCTTTCATGCTGAGCAAGCGGGCAAGGGGGACCGGCACATTGCTGGAATCATCCGCATGGTCGGCGGCGATCATGTCGCGTTCTTCGTTGGTGATGCGGGGGTGTTCCTTGGGGAGCCTGTAGAGCACCCACCAGGCGGCGGCCCAGACGAAACCCAGCGCGCCAGTAACCACAAAGGCGGATCGCCAGCCCCATTGAACGGCGATGAGGGAGACGATCGGCGCGGCGGCCATCGAACCCACCGCGGTGCCGGCGTTGAAAATGCCAATGGCCAGGGCCCGATCGCGCATGGGGAACCATTCGCTCACAGCCCGCACCCCGCCGGTGAAACTCCCGGGTTCGAACACGCCCAGGAGAAAGCGGAAAAACGAAAACTGGCCGACACTGGCGGCAAAAACATGGAGCATATTGGCCACCGACCACCCGGACACAAAGAGCAGGAAGCCTTTGCGCGTGCCGATGTGGTCGATGATGCGTCCGCTCACCGCGTACATGATGCCGTAGCTCACCAGAAACCAGGCGTTGATCGTTCCGTAGCTGGCGTTGCTGAGGTTGAGTTCCTCTTTGATGGTGCCGATCAAAACCGAGAGGGTCTGGCGATCGAGGTAATTGAGTGCCGAAGCCAGACAGAGAAGTCCTGCGATGTACCAACGCAGATGTTTGATCGGGCGTTTTCCGGGCTTGTCCGAGAGGGATGGGGTGGCGGCCGGATCTTCCGGGTTCGAAGGGCGGCTGTTCATGATCGAAAACTCGGATGCAGCCGCTTCCGCAGGTGTGACATGGGGAGAGAAAGTGCGTGCGCACCTGGGTTGGAGGTGTGGCGCATGCGGAAAAGTTGATTTCGCAACCTGGCGTCTTGCATCCGCATACTAGAGTGTTAAGAACATGACAACGAGTCAAGCGATGAAGCGGTTTTTCCCGCGTGTACAGGCTTCTTTGCCGGGCGTTTTTTGGTTCCGGCCTGAGTGGGCTGCTGAACTAGTTTGCCCCCGGGCGAAAAACAGGGCAGGATTGCCTTGGAGAATTAGAAAACTGAGGATCGTAATATGGCCCAGGCAATAATGGATCCGGAGCAGGTGCGGCGTTTCGCCGAGGAACTGAAGCGGTTTAACACGGATCTCCAGGAACGAATCGCATCGCTGCAGGCGCGTTTCGCGGCGGTGGGTGACACCTGGCAGGACCAGGATCACGCGAAATTTGCGGAGGAATTTCAGCAAACGATGAAAGCGATGAAGAAGTTTGTGGAACTTTCGAACCAGCACACTCCCTACCTGCTTCGGAAAGCCCAGCGGATTGAGGAGTACCTCAACCAACGTTGAGATATGGCAGAGCGTGCCAATGTCACCTCCACCGAGGTGCTGGAAGACTTTCGCAACCAGCTCATCATCTATGTCAGCAAAGCCCGTCCGGCGCTTGAGGAGGTCTCCGCGGATGCCCTGCGGGCGCGGCTGTGGCTGGAAAACGATCAGCGGGTGTTTCTGGAAGGGCGTATTCGGCGCCTCACGAAGGAGTTGGAGATGGCTCAGGCCGCCCTGTTCAGCGCCAAGTTGGGGAACCTGCGTGACGAAACCGCCGCCGAGGTCATGGTGGTCCACCGCGCGAAACGATCCCTGGAGGAGGCAGAGAACAAGCTCCGCATTTTGAAACATTGGAACCGGGAGTTCGAGGGCCGGGTTCAACCGCTGGTGAAGCAGATGGAGAAGCTCCATACGCTGCTGTCGCACGACATGGTGCGGGCGATCGCATCCTTGAATGAAACCATGAACAAGCTGGCGGCGTATGCTCAAGCTAAGCCGCCTGGCGTTGCCGGCTCAGGTTCGCCACCGGCAGGCCCGGGAGGCGCGCCCGCTTCGGGCAACGCGGCGGGGCAGGGGGGGCAGGCAGCATGAACGCCAATGCCTCAAGACTCGAAGGGGTGACGAAGGAATTGCGGGCGCACTGGATCCAAACCCGCGAATACTGGCGGGACGCGAAAGCCCAGGAGTTCGAACGCGAATACCTCGAGGAACTCTTTGCGAGTGTCGAAAAGACGATCAATGTGATCGATCAGCTCGACAAGCTGATTGGGAGAATAAAAAAAGATTGTGAGTAGCAATTTAGGGGCAACCAAAGTCCTGGCACTGCTGGAAACTCTGTGCCGCACCGTTCGGGAACTCGCCGGCCGCGCGGGGCAGTTCAACGAGGAACTCCAAAGCAAAACCGGACGCGAGCGGCAGCGGTGTCAGTTGGCGCTCGACGAAAGCGCTGGCCGGACTTCCACTGCGATCACCGACGCCGAAGCCGCTTTTGAGCAGCGGCGAGCCGGCCTCGACGACCATTTTGTCACCCGCAAGGCCCGGATCGGCAAGGCCTATCAGTCCACCAAAGAGCAGCGCCTCAGGGAGATCGATGACCGGCTGGGCGGAAAGAAGTATGAGCTGCAAAAGCGGACGCTGCAGGCCGAGCGAGACCGCAACAGCGGGGTGGCGGAAAACAGCTCGCGATTTGAGCAGTTCAAGCAAAAGTTCGGCGAACTACAACAGCGTTTGGCGGCGCTGGAGGCGAGAGCCAGAAAGGCATTCAAGGGATACGGAGCCTTCCAGGTCCTTTTGAACGATCAGGCCACCGCCCAGGCAACTGATTCGTCGATGGATGAGATGCAGAGTCTGGCTGCCTTCACCTCGCACTTGGACCAGGTCGAAGAGCGAACCACCGCTTTCGGGCGCCTCTGGCTGGTGGGACTTGCCCGCTATGCCATGGTTTGGATGGCGCTCGCCCTGGTCCTGTTTGCGCTGCCGGAGGTGCTGCGCAGGACCGGGAGCGGAAATCTTTCGTACCCTCAGGCGGCGGCACTTTTTGGGGTGTTGGCGCTGGTGATTCTTGGCCTTCGCATGCTCGCGCAGAAGCGGGCGGCTCCCGGCGCGCGCGATTTGGCCACGGGGTTGCACCAGGCCAAGGCCCGGGAGAATCACTGCTATCACCTGGCCGTCACCCGCCACGACCAGGGAGCCGCGCGGATCAACGGTGTTTACCAGGACACGCTGGAGGCGGTGGACAAGGACCTTAAACGCGCCAATGCCAAGGCCAGCGAAGATCGGGTGGCGGTTCGTATGCGCGCGGATGAACGGACGGTGCGGATCACCAAACGGCTGGAAGAGATGCGCAGGACCTGGGGCGCCAGGATCGAACATCGTCACCGGGAAAAACTGAAAAGCCTGGGCGCGACCGGGGTTGATCGGGCGGCTGAAGCCAGGCGGACGAGCGACCTCGCGGTGAGAAAGTGGGAAATCGAGCATGAAGTGGCCTGGGCTGCCCTGAAAAAAGATTGGAATTTGAAGGTGGCGCCCCTCTACCAAGCGATGGCAGCTTGCCAGCAGGCAGCCGCCGGCCTGTTTCCCGCGTGGAGTCAGCAGACGGTGGAGACCTGGAGGCCGCCGGCGGCGTTCGCCCGATTGGCGAAGATTGGCGAGGTGGCGGTGGACCTGCCTGTGATGGCCGGGTTGAGCGGCGCGTTGGACGCGCGCCTGGATTTGCCGGGGCCGGACCGGCTGCGTATGCCCTTCTGCCTGGAGTATCCGGACGAAGGCTCGGTTCTGATCGAGACTGATGGCACCGGGCAGCCCGCAGCGGTGAGCGCGCTGAACAATCTCATTTTGCGGCTGCTTACAGTGGCGCCGCCCGGCCGGCTGGCCTTCACGATTTTTGACCCGGTTGGGCTGGGTCAGAATTTCGCCGGTGTGATGCACCTTGCCGATTATGAGGAGCAGTTGATACACAGCCGCATCTGGACCCAAAGTTCGCAAATGGAACAGAAGCTCGGGGAACTAAACGAGCACATGGAGAAGGTCATCCAGATGTATTTGCGCAATGAGTATCGCACGATTGCCGAATACAACGATCAGGCGGGCGTCATTGCTGAGAAATATCATTTCCTGGTCGTGGCTGATTTCCCGGCCAACTTCAGCGAAACGGCGGCGAAACGTTTGCTCAGCATCGCCTCCAGCGGAGCCAAGTGCGGGGTTTATACGCTCATTCATTGGGATCGCCGGCTGCCGTTGCCGCAGGACTTTCTGCCGGATGAACTGCGCAAGAGCTCGCTTTATGTCACGGTGAAAAACGGACTGTTGCTGATCGGCGGCAAACCAATCCCCGGGCTGAACTTGGATTTGGAAACCCCGCCGGATGCGGAATTGGGGACCGCCCTGGTGCATCGCATAGGCCGCAGCAGCCGGGATTCCATGCGCGTCGAAGTGCCCTTCGAGCAGGTGATCCCGTCTGAGGAAGAGATTTGGACTGAGGAAACCACCAGCGAACTGCGGGTGGCCATCGGGCGAACGGGCGCCACCAAACTGCAATACCTGGAGATCGGCAAAGGAACACGCCAGCACGGTCTCATCGCGGGGAAGACCGGTTCCGGAAAATCCACCTTGTTCCATGTGATCATCACGAATCTGGCGCTGTGGTGCAGCCCGGACCAGGTGGAATTTTACCTGGTCGATTTCAAAAAAGGCGTCGAATTCAAGTGCTACGCCAGCCGCAAGCTGCCCCACGCGCGGGTCGTGGCCATCGAAAGCGACCGTGAGTTCGGCCTCAGCGTTCTGCAGCGGCTCGATGATGAATTGCGCCGCCGAGGAGATCTGTTCCGCAAGCTGGGCGTGCAAGACGTGGCTGGTTACAAGCGCGCCGGCGGCACGGAAAAGATTCCGCGGTCACTGCTGATTATTGACGAGTTTCAGGAGTTCTTCGTGGAGGACGATAAAATTGCTCAAAACGCCTCGCTGCTGCTGGACCGCATCGTGCGGCAGGGCCGCGCTTTTGGCATCCACGTGTTGCTTGGGTCGCAGACTCTGGGAGGAGCCTACACCGTGGCGCGAACCACGCTGGGCCAGATGGTCATCCGCATCGCGTTGCAGTGCAACGAGGCCGATGCCTACCTGATTATGGATGACACCAACCCGGCCCCGCGGCTGCTCTCTCGTCCCGGCGAGGGGATTTACAACGATGCGGCCGGCGCGCTGGAGGGCAACAGCCCGTTCCAGGTGGTCTGGCTTCCGGATATGGTGCGTGACGCTTATCTTTCCAAGGTGCGCGAGCGGGCTGATCGGGTCGGGGTTACCGCTCCGGCTCCGGTGGTCTTCGAAGGCAACGCGCCATCCGATATTGCCGAAAACCTGGTGCTTGCCGGGTTGTTGCGGCAGCCACCCGCAACCCCGCCCATCGCGGGCCGCGTCTGGCTGGGCGCCCCCAACTCTATCAAAGGTCCAACGGAAGCCGTCTTTCAACGGCAGAGCGGCAACAATCTAATGATTGTCGGGCAGCGTGAGGATTCCGCTTTATCCATCCTGAGCATCGGAGTGATCAGCCTGCTGGCCCAATACCCGAAGGGGAGTGTTCGGTTGATCTTCTGCGATGCCACGCCTTCCGGCACGCCTCAGCGCGCCTACGTGGAACGAGTCGCGGCCTTGGCCCCCCAGGATCTCCGGCTGGCAAAGCCGGGAGATATCCCGGCAATTATGCGGGAACTGGCGGACGAACAGAAAAACCGCGCGGAGGGCGCCGAAGTCGAGGGGTTCCCGCCCGTTTACATGTTCATCCACGAGCTGCAGAAGTTCGGCCGGTTGAGGTATGAGGAGGACTTCGGTTTCGCCCCCGGTGGGGGGGCGGAGCCGAATCCGGGTGTCCTGTTCAACAACTTGCTCACCGAGGGTACCCGCCTGGGCTTTCACGTGATAGCCACCTGTGACACCTGCAACAACGTAAACCGCTTTCTCAGCCGCAAGGCGGTCAGTGAATTTGAGATGCGTGTGCTGTTCCAGATGAGCGCGAACGACTCCGCCAGCCTTATCGATACCCCGCGAGCCAGCCAGCTTGGCATGCATCGCGCCTTGTTTTTCAATGCTCAGGAAGGTTACCTTGAAACCTTCCGACCGTGCGCGCTGCCCGTTGGCGAATGGCTAAACGTGGTGGAGTCGCTTCTGGCGGGCAGGCACTGAGGTTTGGTGATCACCGGCAAGGCGCTCCTCCCGCCAACGCCGCAAAGCTGCGTCCGCGATGCGGGCGGCGGACCCGGACGAGGGACCACGGGAAGCGGTTCATCGGCATGGAGCCAACCGCCAGTCTGGCGGAAGCCGGAGGGTTGCCAATGATCATCAATGAACCCACGCGCCGCTATTTTTTGAGCTGATATTTGATTTTGTGCTCAATTCCATCTAGATAATTGCGACGGAAAAGATGGAATAGACCTGACTCGCCTGAAACCAGCAGATCCATTCTTCCGTCGTGATCCCAATCCACCGGAAGGGGAGTGGAAACATGATGTCCGACGCGGATTGGCTTTCCGTCCTTCATCAATCGAACTGGCGAGAGAAACGACGGTTTTTCATTTGTCCCCACGTTCTCCAGATAGAGAATTTTATCTGAGGCGCTTAGCCAGATGTCGAACACGCCTTGGCCTTTCCAATCGCCCGCGTTGAAATACTTCGTGTAGCGATGCCAGGTGTTGGGGGTGAGGGGGGTACCATTGGTGTCACACAACGCGATGCCGCTCGCCAATCTGAGTTGGCCCGTTTTCGCGTCGCGGTATCGTTTGAAAAGGAAAAGATTCTTTTCTCCAGTATCGTGGCCGATGACGTCCGTGAGACCATCCTTGTTCCAGTCAACTAGCGCGGGCTTATTGCGGTGCTTCATTAACTTTTGGCCGCCATCCACCGTGATCTCCACCGGGGGAAGCAAGGTCGGATGCGCCGCCGTCCCCGCGTTTTTATAGAAAAGCAGCCTCGGCCCAATCACCACCACGACATCCAAAACCCCGTCGGCGTCCCAATCGTCATACATTGGCGCGGTTTGTCCGATATTCGCTTCCATCAGGGAAACCGGGTCGGCAAAGGCTCCGTTGAGAAGGGTGATAACATTGCCGCCCTGCTTTAAGAATTCCAGTGCTTTGAAGACAGGTCGTTTTTGGCTCCCTATATTTTCTGAGCGCAGAATGAAACCAGTCTCGCAGCCAGTGATTAAATCCCAGTCGCCGTCTTTGTCCCAGTCGCACAAATGCCCCTGCGCATAGCCGGAATACGGGTTCAGCAGCGCATTCCGTTGCTGAAGAAACCCCTGGTCTTTGTAAACGAGCGCCCCGTGAGCATCCCGCGGTTCCGAACTAAGGTATCGAATCTTTCCGGCGGCACTTCCGGGGTGCAGGAATACTCCGTGATAGCCCGGCGCGTCCACCATTCGCAATTTCAGGGAATTCCGATCCCGAAACGCCTCCGCTTTCCCGCGATTCTCGAATTGAGGCGAGTTTCTGCCGCCGACATTCTTGTAGACCTCGATTCCCACAAAGCCTTTATCAAAGAGCGCGGAAGCGTTCTGAACCAGGAGATCGGGCCTGCCGTCGCCATCCCAATCCATCAGCTCAAAAGCAGAGACGGTGTGAAAGGAAACCTCACTTCCATCATGGGCGATGATCGGCACGGGCGGTTTCAAACGGGGCGCTTCGCCTGAGGAATCGAGATTTTCATAAAACTCGATGTGGCTTTTGTAATAGGAGCGTGGCCATGTCGCCGCGTTCTTTTCCTGTTCCGTGGCCGGAAACCAGAGGGGATCCCCCCGTTTTGCGGAATAAGATTGTATGTGGCCGAGCAAAAAGCTTTTCCTGCCGTCGCCAAACCAATCCACCACGCGCAAACAGGTGATGAGACCCGGGTTGGGCAGGGGAACCGTGTGCGCCAATTCCAAAATGGGCAACCCGGTCGTGTCCTTGCGCCGGGTGTTAAGATAAATCGAAAGCTCCTTTTTCGAATAGGGAAAGGTCAGCAGGTCCGGACTTCCGTCGTTATTCCAGTCGACAATTTCCAGTGCGTAGCCTGTCTCGATGAAGCGAGCCTCGTGTTCTTTCCAAACGCGCAAAGGGATTCCATCGCCGAAAACGGGGTGCTCATTGGATCCTTCGTTGCGAAAAAAGCGCGCGCAAAACCACGGACTCTCCACGGTGCTCGAATAGATCTGCGGCGAAATGATATCGGTCATTCCATCTCCGTCCCAATCAACCACCACCGCGTTGGCGTACATTCCGACGTGAAGTGCATGGAGCTTTCCATCGTTGAAACGGAGGCAATCGCCATTGCCGACCAGGCCGATGTAGCTTGGCGGCGCGTGTGAGCCACGCGCCTTCACATCAAAAGAGATGACGTAGTCTCTTTCATTGGTGTCTTCAATGAGCCAATTGACTTTGCCTTTGTTGGCGAGCAGAAAAGCGTCGGACAAATTGAAATGGACGTCTGCCAACCGGCCGTCTTCGGGCCGTAGCTTCTTAACGGCGACAGAAAAACGATCAAACGAGCCAAGCACCCCTTTCTCTTTCAGCAGCTCATCGAAATCCAATTCAATTCCATAAGGCACATTTTGGAAGCGTTTCGGTGACTCAATGACTACTTGGATCTGGCAGTGCTGACCGTCAACGGAACCTGTCACCTGTTTTGGTTCCGCCTGGGCCGGAGGCGTAACGAACCAGACCAGGACTGGCCATGCGCAGCCAAAGCGGTGGTTAAGTCGAGGCAGACATTTCAAAAGAGACTTAGGATTCCACATCGATGGCAGTAACTTACGAGACCGAACAGAATAGCCAAAGATTTTCTTACGCCACCCCTTGATTTTGTGGGGTTCGCCCGTGGTCCGGGGCGGTTTTGGGGCGCGCTTTGCTATTCCGAAGGGGGAGCGCGCAGGGCAAGAAAGCCCCGGCGGAGCGGGCCCTGAAGCACGGCCGCAACCACGGATCAATCGCTCAGGGGAGGCACTAATTGATTTGCGATGCTTGGCAAAAGGGCCGGGTG
>JBBQYD010000054.1:0-16870 GCA_038209025.1 Verrucomicrobiota bacterium
GCCAGTCCAGTATGGCGGCGGTGAGTTCTTCGGTCATCCAGGGCAGATGAAACAGCATGTTGCTGGAGGCGGTGTTCAAGTTCAGGCGGGACGCTTCATCAACCAGCGCAAACGTCATGGAGTTGCCCGTGGGTTCCGCATTGGTGTCCCGCCCAATGAGCCAAAACCGCGGGCTGCCGTTTTGTTGGGGAGCCTGGGTGCGGCTGGCGAGCAGGACCCCGGCGTGGGCGTAATTGGCCGGGTCGGGCACCAGGCCATTGGTTTGCAGGCTGGCCAGCACGCAAGCCACGTAACGGGCGGCGCCATCGATCGCCTGCTCCGCGGCCAGCCCCTCCACCCGATTTGAGCCCGCGCGCAACTCATACATCATCGAGTAGCCAAAATAGATCGTGAGGCTGATCAGCCCAAAAGCGATCCAGAGCACAATGATGAAAACCGAGCCGTGCGTGGCGCGTGGTTCAACCCCGGGCGCGGGCTTCATGGCGTTGCCTCCTCGGTGGAGCTTTCGACCGCGTTGGTGGGTGACTGGACCATCAACGGCACCAGCAATTCATAAGCCCGCGAGTCCGCCGAGTCCGGGGAGCCGGGGTCGGATTCGTCCGCCAGTTCGATTTGCACGCGGACCGCCAGGGGCAGGTTGGTTTCGGTGAGCGAGGTGTCCCACGCAGGCTGCCATTGGAGGCCGTCGTAGCAGGACACTTCGAACGTCTCGACCCCGCTGAGCAGCAGCGCTTCCTGGGGAGTGTCGGTGAGGGCCGTCAGCAGGTTGCGGTTCACGGAACGGATCAGGTCCTTGCCGGCGCCGCGTTTGCCTGAAGTGCTGTCCCGCAACTCATAAATCACTTCCTGGGTTTCCCCGAAAGGCTCGGTGTCGCTGAGGGTGCCGGTGGTGGTGGAGAATTGCAGGCCGAGAGCATCCCCGAACTGGGCGCCCAAAGCGCCGCAGCGGAAAACGCCAGTCATCACTCCGCCGGGCCAGGTCGCACCCTTCAAATCACGGCGGATGATGGAGATGGCTGGATGCACTCTGGAAACCGGTTCCAGGGCGGCAATGGTGCGGTCGCGCAACCTCATTGCGCTGTAGAACACCCCGCCAATGGCCGAGAGCACAACCGCCGAAATCGCCAGGGCCAGCAACGCTTCAATCAGCGTGAACCCGGCGGGGCGGGCGGGTGTCCGGCGGCATTTAGACAGCGGTTTCACAGCGTGTTCAACGAGTTGGTCTGCAGTCCACCCGCTTCCTCGTCCACCAGGGTGCTGAGGGTTACCTGCTGCTTTTGCCCTTGCGCGGAAAAACTCACATCGACCGACAGCAACCGCATGGAGGTGACATTGCGGTCTTCCAGCCAGGGTTCGTTTCGCATGGTCCACTCGAATTCCAGGTGGCCCTGGCGGGTTTTGCCCGTGAGGTCCGATTGAATCCAGTTGGTTGTAACAATGGCTTCGTTGAGCACACGGTCGGCCACCAATCCAGCCTGGTAACGGCGTCCGGCCAGTTCGCCTGCCCGGCTCGCCACGCTCAAGCCCTGCATGGCCACCGGGATCACGATGGCCATGAACACCAGCGCCGCAAGCACCTCCACCAGGGTAAACCCCCGCGCAGCGGCAGTCCCGGCCAGGGTGCGGCCGCGCCCCTTACCTGGCATCAGATGAAATTTCATACCCCAGGCGGTTGCGGCTCTGTTCAATGGTGATGGTGAACCCGTCATTCTCAATCAAACGAACGATATGCGGGCTGGTCTCCTCGATTGTTCCATCCGGCAAAAAACGAATGGCGGGGAGATTGGAATTGCGGGACGGTGCCCGCGCCGGGGCGGAGCCCGGCTTTTTCGAGCGCGAAGCCGTGCGCGCCGCGGTGTTGGTGGTCACGGTCTCCAGGCGGAGATTCTGGTCGAGCGTAAATTCGACTTTAAGAGGATCGGAAGGGGCATAGCTGGGCTCCGCTTCCAGTCCGAACCGACCGCGCGCCGCGTCAACCCAGAGGTCCATGGGCAGTCCTTCGGAGATGGCGCGCTCCTGGCCATGCCGGGCCAGCGAAAGAAATCGACGGGCTTCCGAGTTCAGGGTGCGCCCGCGAAAGAACTTCGACAGGGCGGGCGCGGTCAGCCCCACAGCCACCGTCAGGATCGTCATCACCAGGATCATTTCGATCAAAGTGAAGGCGCCAGTCGCGCGGGAGACCTGAGGGTGAATGCGCATGCCGGGGGGTTAGCGGTTGTCCTGGGTCCAGTTGCCAATGGGCTTGTCGCCGCCCGGTGGCCCGGCTGAACTCACGTCATACGAGTCCGGATTATGACGACCGGGACACTCATAGACGTACTCGCCGCCCCAGGGGTCCGGCGGGATGCGATCCGATTGCAGGTAAGGGCCGCGCCAGTTTTGGGCGTCACGCGGCCTGACAATGAGATCCTGCAGCCCGTTTTTGCCCTTGGGATAATAGCCATTATCCACTTCGAAAGCATCCAGCGCGGTGCGGAAGGTGGAAATCTGGGTGCGCACGGCCTGCTCTTTGGCCTGTTCTGTCCGGCCGGAAAACTTGGGGATGACGATGGCCGCCAGGATGCCCAGGATAACCAGGACCAGCAGCAATTCGACCAGGGTGAACGCTCGCTGCCTGACATTGTCGCACGGGTTCCTCCGCCGCGGATGATGGATGTTTAGTTTCATTGTCTGTGTGGTTTGGTAGTTACTTGATATAATCCTGCAAGGTGAAAATCGGCAGCACCATGCTGATGAAAATGGTGCCGATGAACCCCGCGATCAGGAAGAGCATGAGGGGCTCGGCAAACGCGACCGCCGTCTTGAGCTGGCGGTCCAGATCGCCTTCGGTGACGTTGGCTATGCGCACCAACTCCTGGTCCAGCCGCCCGCTCTCCTCCGCCACGGAAATCATCTCGAGTACGGAGCTGGGAAACAAGCCGCGGCACTCGGCCAGGCTGGCCCCGAGTTGACCGCCTCCCTGCACGCGTTCGATGGAACCCGAGACGGCGTCCACCAGGATTTGGTTGCCGATGGATTTGCGGGCCACGTTCAGGCCCTGCACCAGCGGCACGCCTGCCGCCAGCAGGGTGCCGAGCATCCGGCAAAAGCGCGCCATGGCAAAGCGGGCCAGCAGCGGTCCGACCACTGGAAGCCGGAGGATGACCCCTTCCCAGGCGCGTCGGCCGCTTTCGGAAACAAACCAGTTGCGCAGCAGGAACCCGCTGATGCCCAGCACCAGCAGCACAAACAACCCATACGAGCGCACACCTTCGCTGAGTCCAATGACGATCCGCGTGGCCAGGGGCAACGCCGCGTTGAATCCAGCGAATACCGTCTGAAAGCGGGGGATGAAAAAGGTTAGTAAGAAAACGAGGACCCCGATGGCCAGCACCAGCAGGATGGCAGGGTAAAGCATGGCGGTCACCACCTTGCTTTTAAGTTCCTTCTCGCGGGTCTGGAAGTCGGCAATCTGCGCCAGCACGAGGTCGAGAAAGCCGCCGGTTTCGCCGGCTTGCACCATGGCCACGTACACGCGCGGAAAAGTTTCCGGTGATTTGCTCATGGAATCGGCCAGCGACATGCCATCGATGACCCGGTCGTGTATCTCCTTCCACTTGGCGTGCGCGGCCGGAGTGGACGCCTCTCGGTAGAGGATCACCAGAGCCCGGCTGAGCGGGACACCCGCCGCCAGCAAGCTGGAAAGCAGCCGCGTGAAGTTTTCCAGCGCGCGGGCGGGGATAAAACCGGGCTTGCGGCCGAAGGACAGAGCAAGTCCCACAGCGGGCCCCGGGGTGGCGGCTTTGGCTGGGGCGCCATTCTTTTCTGTCAGGCTGACGGGGCGCAACCCCAGCCCGCCGATCTGCGCAAAGGCTTCGTGGCGGCCGGGCGCTTCAAGCTGCCCTTCGGCCATCAGGCCGTCCGGTTTCAATCCTTTATACTGGTAAACTGGCATGGGTGAGTTACCGGCGGCCGGTTGCAGCGTTCAGGTCCATGGGCGGTGGCGGCAGGGCGGCTCCGGCGGTGGTGGTTCGGGCCACTTCCTTGGCGGTGGTGACGCTCAAGACTTCCTCCACGGTGGTGATGCCCATGCGCACCAGGCGCCAGCCGTCATCCGCCAGGGTTTTCATTCCTGCCCGCCGCGCCGCGTCGCGGATCACGTCGCTGGAGACATTTTTCAGGATCAACTGCCGGATTTCGTTGTCGCTGTCCATCCACTCAAAGATGGCGTGGCGGCCATGGAACCCGGTGTTGCGACATTCACGACAGCCCACGGACCGGAAAATCGGCGTGGTGGCCGGAATATCAACCTGGCGTTTGAAAGCGATGGTGGCCGGGCTGTTGTCCTCCTCTTTACAGGCCTTGCACAAAACCCGCACCAGTCGTTGGGCCAGCACAGCTTCCAACGAGGAGGCGACCAGGTAAGGTTCCACCCCCATATCGACCAACCGCGTGAGCGCGCCCGGCGCATCGTTCGTGTGAAGGGTGGAAAACACCAGGTGGCCGGTCAATGATGCCTGCACGGCAATCTGGGCGGTCTCCTGGTCGCGGATTTCGCCGATGAGAATCACATCCGGGTCGTGGCGCAGAATGGAGCGCAGGCCGCGGGCGAAGGTCAGGCCGGATTTTTCCGAGACCTGGATCTGGTTGACGCCGAGCAATTGGTATTCAACGGGGTCCTCAATCGTGATGATCTTGCGATCTGAATGGTTGATCTCGCTCAGGGCCGTGTAGAGAGTGGACGTTTTGCCGCTGCCCGTCGGCCCGGTCACCAGGATGATTCCGTGGGGCAGTTGCAGCACGTGCTGGAAACCGGACAATTCCCGTTCGGCCATGCCCAGTTCCCCCATGCCCCGCAACGTGGCATTCTGCCGCAACAGCCGCATCACCACGGCTTCACCGTGCAGCATGGGAATGACAGACACGCGAATATCCACGTCGTTCTTTTCAATCCGCACCTTGATGCGCCCGTCCTGGGGCAGACGCTTTTCCGCGATGTTCAGATGGCTGAGAATCTTGACGCGCGATACGATCGCGGGTTGAAACCGCTTGATTTGCGCGGGCACGGGAACATCCTGCAGCACGCCGTCGATGCGATAGCGAATCCGCATTTCGTCCTCGAACGGTTCAAGGTGGATATCCGAGGCTCGCAATTCAATGGCATCACGGAGCACCTGGTTGACAAACCGGATGATGGACGCGTCCTCGGCTGCCTCATCCAGGTTGGTGTCTTCGTCCGCGTTTTCATCCAGGAATTGAAAGCTGCCATCCTCGCCCAGTTTGCCGAGGGTGTCAGCGCCGACCCCCAGCCGTTTCTTCATCTCGCGCTGGATGGCCTCGGATGAAGAGAGCACTGGCCGCAGGTTCAGGCCCGTAAGCGTTTTGAGCGCGTCCAGGCCCTGGGTGGCAAATAATCGGCTCGTGGCAACCTCCACGGTTCCGTTGGTGCGCCGGAGCGGCAGTAATTCCTCTTTGAGCAGGATGCGGGCGGGAAAGAGAGAGAGCAGTTGGCGGTCCGGTTCCAAGTCCTCCAGGGTGGTGTAGGCCAGGCCGTACTCGTGCGCCAGCCATTTGAGAACCGTCTCCTCGGTCAGCGCGCCGTTGCCCGCCAGGGTGCGGTCCTGAACCAGGTGCTTGGCATCCGCGGTCGATAACTGCCGCCCAAGCACCATCTTCTGGAGCAACTCCCGTCCTGCCGTTTCCGGAAAAACTGTCTCGCTCATATCACGCGGGGGAAAGCTCCTCTTACAGCCAACCGGACAGCGTGGCAATCGCTTCCTGACGCGGGGTCAGCACCTTGCGCAACTCGGCCTGGGCACTTTCCAGTTCAGTCTGGTGCGCCTTGCGGGCTTCCACAAATTTTGCCAGGGCAGCCTTGAGCTCAGAGCCCGACGCTTTGCCATCAATGGCCCGCTGGAGCAATTCCGATTCCTTGCTGGGCGTCCCAAACAGGCTGCCGCCTCGGTTGCGATCCGACTCTCCGCTCTTGCGCTCCGAGTCTCCGCCCGGCCGCCGGCCGCCCATCATGCCGCGCACGCGGTCACCCATGGCCTGGCGCTGGGCATCCATCACTTTTTGCACGAGTGGTTGAAGGGCCTTCCACTCCGCTTCATCCGTGATCTCCAGACGTTCCTTAACGCTATCCATGATGCGTTGCTGCATCTGGGCGGGATCCCAATTGGGACGTCCCTGGCGATTGTTGTCCTGGGCATTGGTGGCGGCGGCGAAACTGAGCAACGCGGCGGCGCTCAGCATGGTGATCCATTGGTTGGTTTTCATATTGCTCGGTGCTTTTGGTTTAGGTCGTTGCGCTCTCGCAAGATGCGCACACGATTTTCGCTACAATGAATGCAGCCGGCGTGCCAACCCGGAAAACCCTTCATTATGGCCAAATCGATCCGTTGAACTGCGCAAAAATTGCTCGATCTGCACCCGCTCTCCGCGCAATAGTTGCGCATGAACCGACGCACATTCATCAACTCCTCCTGCCTTGGAGCCGCCGCTTTGGCCCTGAACGCACCCGCGACCGCCGCCGCCAAGGCACCGCGAACCAGGATCAAACTGGGCGTCGCGAGCTATTCCTACTGGCATTTCAAAACGGAGAAGGTTTCCATCGAAACTGTCATCGACAAGGCTGCCGCACTCGGCGTGGAGGGGGTCGATATTTTGCACCGGCAAATGGATATTCCCGAGAAGGATCCGCTCACGCGCGAGCACCGGCAGTATTTTCAAAAGCTCAAGCGCCACGCCTTCCGGCAGGGCATCGATCTGGTGTGCCTCTCGGTTCATCAAAACTTCGTGCAGCCGGATGCGGTGGAACGGCGGAAGCAGGTGGAGCACACGCTCAAATGCATTGAAATCGCCTACGAACTGGGCATCCCCTGCATCCGGTTGAACTCGGGCCGCTGGAACACCATCAAGAGTTTCGATGATTTGATGACCGCCCGCGGCATTGAGCCGGTGTTGCCGGGGCACACCGAGGATGAAGGTTTCGCCTGGTGCATAGAGTCCATCCAGCAGTGCCTGGCCCGGGCCGGGGAATGCGGCGTCCTGCTGGCGCTGGAAAACCACTGGGGCTTGAGCCGCACTCCGGAAGGCCTGTTGCGCATTGCCGATGCGGTGTCTTCTCCCTGGCTGGGCGTGCTGATGGACACCGGCAATTTCATGGAGGAGCCGTACGAAAAACTGGCCCGGATCGCCTCCCGGACGGTTTACGTCCAGGCCAAGACCTACGAGGGCGGCGGCGAATGGTACACCTTGGAGCTCGACTACCGGCGCATCGCCCGGATCCTGGCTGAGGCTGGCTACACCGGGTATGTATCGCTGGAATTTGAAGGCAAGGCTGATCCGGATGCGGCGGTGCCCCGGGCGGTTGACATGCTGCGCAAAGCGTTTGCGGAGGGGGCGGTCCGCTGAGGCGGCGAGCCAGGCGGTGTCAGTCCAGCGCCCGCTGGATCCGCCGCCATAGCTCGGCGGGTTCCTCCAGGCCGATCGAGAGGCGGATCAGGAACTGTGACACGCCACACGACTCGGCCCATTCCAGTTCGGCGTAATGCGCCAGCAGCGTGAAAGGGCAGGCCAGGCTGAACACCGTCCCCAGGCTCGGACCTTTGCACATCTCCAGGCGATCAAAAATCACGGGCGAGCGGTGCCGGGCGTTTCGGGGCAGGAAGGTGATCAATGCTCCGTAGCCGCCTTCCGGCCGGCGCACTCTCTCATAGGCTTCCGTGAATTCCCATTTCGGATACCACACCCGCTCGATGGCCGGATGCGAGCGGAGTTGTTCCGCGACCCACAACCCGACGCGGTTGTGCCGCGCCATCCGGTCGGGAAAACCCCGGGCCTGCCGTTCCAGGACCACGGCGTCATCCTCCCACAGCAACTCTTCATGCCGGGCGGAAATAATCCCCTTTAACTCCTTATGAAACGGGGAGCGCGGGTTGCAGATCAAAGCGCCGCCCATGACATCCCCGGTGCCCGCGATGAATTTCGTCAGGCTGGTGGCGATCAAATCGGCGTAGCCGCTTAAATCCACATTAAATGGCGTGGCCACGACATCATCGGCCACCAGCGGGACCCGGTGTTCGCGTAGAATCGGGGTGATCAGCCCCAGGTCCGCTGAGCCGAGCAGCGGGTTGCCGGGGATTTCGCCGAAGCACCCGGCCAGCGATTGGCGGGCCAGAAGCTGACGCAAATCCTGGCCGATCGTGCTTAAATTGTGCAGCAGCACCCCGCCGGCGCCAAGCTTTTGCTGCAACTTCAGCGTATCGACATACGGGAAGCCAAGCTGGGCGGTGGGCAAGCCCGGGCGGCGGGCGCCCAAGGCTTTCAGCGCGGCGTATTGCGCCGCCATCCCCGTGGGTTGGAGGAAAACGTCGCTGGCATCGCAATCGTAGAACCCGGCCAGTTGCCGTCGCAAAGACCGCCGCACCTCCTCCTCAGGCGCAGGCGCTTCGCCCGCCATCAGCGCTTCCGCGTGGCGGGTGGAAACAATCAATCCGGTGTGTTGCCAGAACGCTTTGAGCGCCGTCCGTCCCGCCTCGTTGGTGACCACCCCGGAGAGGCCCAGGTGCTTCCGGAGCGCCGCCGGCTGACCGGTGGTTTGCTCGATGAACCGGCGGCATTCCTCCGCCGCCCGGGCGGAGGGAAAGGGCAGGCAGGGCTGTCCTCCGCCCATGGTGTTTGCCAGGGCCTGGACTTCCGGGTGAATGACAAAGCGCGGATAACCGCCGGCCAGCTTTTTCATGACGCCCGGACAATTCTCCTCATACCCCACCACATCCTGCCAGCGCGGCAGCGCGACCGATACCGCATGGGCTTCCGGCGGGATGGCCTGGCCGAGTTCCGCCCCGCGCCATACGGGATCAGTCAGGAGATCTCGATCACTCATCGGAGCACCTCGTCCAGGGCGCGGTCGATGTCGCGCCGCAAATCCTCCACGTCTTCAATTCCCACGGAGAACCGCAGCAGTCCATCGCCAATGCCCACCTTGCGGCGCACGTCCGCCGGCACCGATGCATGCGTCATCGTCGGCGGATGACAAATCAGGCTCTCCACCCCGCCCAGGCTCTCAGCCAGGGTGAAATACTCCAGCTTGCGGCAAAATGCGAGGGCGGCATCGGAGGGGCAGTCCAGTTCGGCGATGACAATCCCCGACCCGCCGCTCATTTGCCGCCGGGCCAGTTCATACTGCGGATGGCTGGGCAGGAACGGATAACGGACCATCCGCACGCCGTTGCGCGTTTCCAGCCAGCGCGCCAGGTCCAGCGCGTTGGCGCAGTGACGTTCCATTCGCAACGCCAGGGTGCGCATGCCCCGGGTCGTGAGCCAGGCGTCAAAAGGCGAGGGTTGCAGCCCCAGCGCTTTCTGGGCGAAGATCATTTTATCATGCCACTCTGGATCATTCGTGGCCACGATGCCCCCCAGGCAATCGCTATGCCCGTTCACGTACTTGGTGGTGGACGACAGGGAAAGCGCGGCTCCCAGTTCCACTGGCCGTTGCAGGTAGGGTGAGGCGAAGGTGTTGTCCACCAGGACCGGGATGTTCTGGGGCGCGGCCACCTGGCAGATGCCCGCTATGTCCAACACCTTTAGCAAGGGATTCGTGGGGCTTTCGAGCCAGATCAGGGCTGGGTTCAGCTCCCGGATCAGGGACCAGTTGGCGGCATCGGATAAATCGCCATACCGCACCCGCAGGCCGAACTTGGCGAACACCTTGTCCAAAAGGCGGTACGTACAGCCATAAACGTTTTCCTCCGCCAGGATGAGGTCGCCGGCCTTCAAGGTGGAAATCACCGCCGTGATGGCTGAGACTCCGCTCCCAAAGCAGGTGGCGAACCGGGTGCTCTCCAGCGCCGCCAGACCCTGCTCGATCAGCCGGAAATTCGGATTGCCCGATCGCGTGTAATCGAACCCATCCGGATTTCCCGATGCGAACGTGGAGGTCAGAAAAACCGGGGGCATGACCGCGCCGGTCGTGCCGGAGAACCCGCGGGCGCGATGAACCGAGCGGGTGCTGAACCCCGGTTGGTCGTCTTGGTTTATGTCGGCCATAAGGAACGTTCAATGTCCCAGAAACCGTCCAGCCGTCAACCCGCTATTTGTGTCATAGTGGCCCGGCTTGAGTGCCGGCGACGGCCATCGGATGCACGTTCATTCACCTGCCTGCCGGCGGGGGCGCCAGCACGTGCGAGATATCGATCAGCAGTTGCCGGCGAATGGCATCGTAGCCTCTCTCGTTGGGGTCCTCGAGGTTCGCATAATACCAATAGTGCGGGTCCTGGCGATCATAGTGCCTGAACCAGAATTGCCCGCTGTGAAGACCGTGGCCTAAAAAGAGTTGGTGGAAATCCACCAAATGCACATTGGCGTGTTTTTCGGCGCATTTCCTTATCACCCCGTTATAGTCGGCCAGCAGTCTGAGACCGTCCGGCCAGGGCGGCAGCCCGGCTTTGGCAATATCCCCCACCTCATCTGTCGGATCATAGATGTTGCACAGAAAAACCTGGCACCCGGCGGGGAATCGTTCGTTTAAGCCGTTGATGATGGCTTCCAGGCGCTGTGCGAAGCCTTCAACCCAAGGGAGTCCTTCCTGGTAAGACGCGCCATACATGGCCTGCTCCCGTGGGGCGGTGCGGCCATAGTTGTGAATCAAATCGTTGCCGCCGGTGGTGATGATCACGAGCCCGAGCACATCCGGCCCGGCTTGGGGAAGCCGCGGCAATTGCGACCCCGGCACTTCCCCCGACGTGCTGCCGGACACCGAGAGATTAGTCCAAAGCAAGTTCGGCATCACCCGTTTGAGATTCACGCCCTTGAGGTCCGCGAACTCGTCGGGCGGATTGGCGATAAGCCGATCAAAATAAGCATAGCCTTTGCGCGCGCCAAATCCCGCGGTGACGCTGTCGCCCAAGCCAACCAGCAGCACGCGGTTGGTCGTCCAGGAACTGGTGAACAGCTTGCTCTCGACAGACGGTCCGGCAGGGCCGCTGCCAATTGACGGGCGGTAGGTGAAAAACAGGAAACCTGCGGTGCCGGCGATCAGGATAATTCCCACTGCCACAAGCGTGAGAAAGGACCGTCGGTTGAATTTTCTGATCGGCATTCCTGACTCATCCAATCAGCAACGCCGCCGACGAACAAGCGGAATCCTTCTCCCGATGACGCTGGGATAGGACTTCATGGGGTAGAAACGTGAAGCAAGGCCGGGAAACCAAGGCCGGGAAACCGTTTGGCCACACCCGTGGGGGTGTGGTCAAACGGTTCCCCGGCTCCCGCTCAATTCATGGAGGCAGTCGCAGGACCTCATACCGCGAGCAGCTCACGGCTGCTTTGGGTAATTTGTTCCTGCTTATCCAACCGCACCAGTGCCTCGTCCATTTTTTCCTGGAACAACGCGGGGAAGACCAGGAGCGGAAAGCGCGTCACCCAGGCCAGCGCGGCCGCCTCATTCGCGGCCTGGAGCAGCGAGTTGCTCAGCCCGGGGTCCACCAATTCATCCAGTTTTTCCACCAGCAGTTGTTCTTTGAGCCGTTCGAACTTATTCTGTTGCGCCGCCCGGAACGCGGCCGCCACCTGCGGTTCCACACGGAACCGGGTTTGGGGGCTGAACTCGACCGGCACCCGGCTTCTGTTTTTGCTCTCTTTATTCATATTTGTTCTATTTGACATTCCTGTTTCGAAATCATTCACAACAAAAAACCCGCGATTGACTGGCAATCGCGGGTTTTAGAAAATCCTGTTATTTCCTTTAGGAAGCTCCTCCCGCGACGGCCTGCAACCAAATGCAACGATGGCCAAGGGACATCCGTCCCATGGCTTTTGTCGTCCTGATGCAAATGGTTAACGTGCTTTTCATCAAATCACGCTGTAGGTAACACCATCCGGGGTGATTTGTCAAAGGCGGATTCAGCTTGTGGCGGATTCAGCTTGCCATGGAAGGTCCCAACCAAAACACTCAAGCCCATGCAAATGCTGATGCGCCGCTTCCTCCCGGGTCTGGCCTGCTTCGCGGTCCTGTTACTGACCTCATGTTCCACCTGTCCGCTCTGCGGCACCGCCCGGACAGAGCTGTTCAATGGCAAGAACCTCGCCGGTTGGAACCATGTTCTGGCCGACCCCAAGGTCAGCCGGGACCAGGTCTGGACCGTGGACAAGGGAATCATCCACTGCGCGGGCACGCCGGTGGGCGCGATTTATACCAGCGAGAAGGTTCGCGACTTCCGCCTGCTGGTGGAATACCGCTGGCCGCCTGGCCAGGAGCCCGGCAACAGCGGCATCTTCTCCCGAATAACCGACGCCACCAAACCCCTGCCAGTGGCGGTGGAGGTTCAGCTTAAACATGGGAGTGCGGGTGACGTGCTCGGACTCCAAGGCCGCCGGGTGGAAGTGAATCAGCCGCGTTCGTTCAGCATTAAAGGTCACCCGCTGGCGGGCGACATCGCCGGCGTGGCAAAAATAAAAGATGCGGAAAAACCCGTCGGCGAGTGGAACCGGGTTCTGATTGAGGCTCGTGGTCCAAAGTACACAGTGCATATCAACGACGTCCTGGTGAACCAGGCCGATGGTGTCGAAGTTGTTTCAGGCGCGATTGGCCTGCAATCCGAAGGTGGAGCCGTTGAGTTTCGCAGGGTGACGCTCACCCGCCTGGATTGAGCCGGCGATCGCCGTCAAAAAGCTTGATCAAAGTCAAGGCGGTGTAGACCCCGCGTGGTAAGTTCTTGCCGCGCTCCTACCGGGAGTTTAAGTTGCCCGGCAAGCGCACCGAACCCTGATAGGCTGAGCGGAGACACGTGTCTTTCCCAGCGTTCCTATGAAAAACGCGGCATTTAAGAGCGGCCTGGTACTGGCTTGCCTCGTCGGCGTCGCCGCCGGCATCGGTGGCTATACCTTCATTTACGCGAGGGGCGCCTCCTACCTGACAAACGATGCCAGGGCCTGTGCCAATTGCCACATAATGGACGATCATTACTCCGCCTGGATTCAGTCCAGCCATCGTTCGGTGGCCACCTGCAATGATTGCCATACCCCGAAAGGATTCATTGGCAAGTATGCGACCAAGGCGAATAACGGGTTTTGGCATTCGTTTGCCTTCACGACGGGCCGGTATCCCGACCCGATTCGGATCACGCCGCGCAATCGCAGAATTGCCGAAGCCGCGTGCTTGAAGTGCCATGCGCCCCTGGTGGCAGAAATTCAAGGCTCCCATGCGGGGCCTGATAAACTGTCTTGCATTCGCTGCCACAGCACGGTGGGCCATCCGCGATAGCCTCACCCTGGATGTCTGAAACCGATTTTTATGAAAAACGAGAACGATCCCGCCGAAACCCAAAACTCAACACCCGCGCGCTCCGGTTTCTGGTTCCTGGCGGCGGTGGTTGCGGCCGCCCTCGCCGCGGTCGGCGGCACGGCCCTGCTCGTGAATATCATGGAGCGTAAACAGGAGGCCAGGAACCCTTTTTACCGGGTGGTCGAAATCACCGATGAAACGTCGGACCCGGAGATTTGGGGGAAGGATTTTCCCTTCCAGTATGACGGCTACAAACGGACGGTGGATATGGTCCGCACCCGGTTTGGCGGCAGCGAGGCTTTTCCCCGGACTCCGTCCGAGGCCGATCCGCGCTCGATTGTGGCCCGCTCCAAACTTGAACAGGACCCGCGCTTGAAAACGATGTGGGCCGGCTATGCGTTCTCCCGCGACTACCGGGAACGCCGCGGACACGCCTACATGCTGGAAGACCAAACTTATACCGAGCGGCAGCAGGTGGCCCAGCCTGGCACCTGTTTGCATTGCCACGCCTCCGTTTACGCTCCCTATAAGAAGCTGGGCGGCGGCGATCTGATCAAGGGTTTCGAGAAGATGAATCAAATGTCGTTCAAGGAAGCCCGCGCCATGGTCACTCATCCCATCGCCTGCATCGATTGCCATGATCCGAAAACCATGGAACTGCGGGTCACGCGCCCCGGTTTTCTCGAAGGCATCAAAGCCCTCAAGGCACACCAGGGCGTCAAGGATTACGATGTCAACAAAATGGCCACGCGCCAGGAGATGCGTTCCTATGTATGCGGCCAGTGTCATGTGGAATACTACTTCAAGGGTCAGGAAAAGCGGCTGGTTTATCCCTGGCAGAACGGGCTGAAGGTCGACGAGATTTACGCCTATTACCAGGAAGTGAACCACAAGGACTGGGTGCATGGCGAGACCGGCGCGCCCATGTTGAAAGCTCAGCATCCTGAATTCGAAATGTATAACCAGGGCATCCACGCCCGGTCAGGCGTGGCGTGCGCCGATTGCCACATGCCCTACAAACGCGAGGGCGCTTTCAAGGTCAGCGATCATCACGTGCGCAGCCCGTTATTGAACATCAATCGCGCGTGCCAGACCTGCCACAAGTGGCCGGAGGAGGAATTGCGCGAGCGGGTGAATATCATCCAGGAGCGCACCTACCAGTTGCGCGGACTGGCCATGAACGCGCTCATGGATTTCATCAAGGATATCAAGGCCGCCCGGACCAGCGGCGCTTCCGAAGCACAGCTCGCCAAGCCCTATGAACTCCAGCGCCGGGCCCAGTTTTACCTGGATTTCATTGAATCGGAGAATTCCATGGGCTTCCACGCCCCCCAGGAAGCGGCTCGCATTTTGGGCGAGAGCATCGATTTCTGCCGCCAGGGCCAGATGTCACTGCGCCCGTCCGCCGCCGCTGCGGTGAGCCTGAAATGAGTCGCCAGGCCGGGTGGCGGCCGGTCCAGGGGGTGTTTCGTTTGGGCGGGAAACGATCCTTCCGCAACGCGGATACCACGCCCAGTCCTTCCCGCGACCATCGGGTGTGTCATGCCGCATTCTCTCACCGAGTGCCATTTCTGTTCCTTCTTAATTCTTTTCTTAGCGCCTTTGTTGTTCAATCCCTTCCTCTTGCGCCGGGCGTGCTCGACGGTAGGACCTCCGGGAGGGCTAACCAAAGATGGGAGGGGATAAACGAGGAAAGAAACCTCCTGGAATTTGGCCTTAAAATCCCAAAGGGATTTCGCACCAAAGCACAAGGTTGCGCGCAACGCGCTGCCCCGGGGCATATCGTTGGCTGATGAACCCCTCCGAAAACATCTTCCCGGCCGCGGAACGCCTGAGCGTCCACAGTTCTCAGGCGCCTTTGCGTTCAAACCTCCCTCAAAAAGAGCTCACCGCTCAAACACCAGCGCCATACTGCCCGCGACTCTCCATCGCGGGCTGATCCGGGCTGGTTCAACTAGGGGCGTATTTGCTGGCTCCGCTGCGCTCCGCAGCAATACACCCTTCAGGGTTAGGCCGTCTTGTGTGTCTCCTCATAAATCTCTCCGAGCGTAATGTCCCCGCGCCACGATGTCGCAAAATCAATGCCGTAGCGCTTCTTCAGCCTCCTGCACAACCCCTCCAACTCCATGCCGTCAACGGCGCTACCGGGCGGATATATCGCGTGATAGACATCCATGATCCTGTCTTCTGGCAGGAAGCAACAGCGGCGCCGACGGCCAAAACCAAACTCGTCAAGGAATAGATCGAGGAACTCACGGATCTCTGCCTTCGGGGAATCTGGAAAGCGCCGCCGCCAGCGAATGCCCGTGCATGCTCGCTCCCAGTAAGGACGCAATGCCTTCCACGTCTGATAGTGCATCAGGCTGCCGCCAGCCAAGGCAAGGATCGCAAAAAGAACGATCGGGACCCACTTGGCTTCAAACCCAAAGTGCTGGTACGCGACCAACTCACCCGCGAGGATGAGACCGGCTACCAGCAAACCAAGGAGTATGCGTAGAAGCGACATATGTCGAAATGGCAACTAACGATCAGCTCACCGATGGCGGCCCGCCACCAGCTCCCGAAGTGCCAGACGGCTCCGCCAGGCCGCCATTCGGTGAAGCGGCTGCGATGGTTCCGAAATCGACCAACTCCGAACCATTCGCGACAAAGAGGCGTTGGATCCCATGCAGGAGGCGTCGATCCCAAAACCAAAGGAGTGGATTGAACGGGTGACCGAACCCAAAATAAATGACGCTGTGGCCTTGGAAACCAATGCTGGCATGAATCAATCCCAAGCCTCGCCGGAGCCAAAACGCTTGTAACGGCGTTCGGCTGTCGTCCTGCTTGACGGAGATGCCTGACGTCCGGGCCTCCGCCAGTAGCGCAGCCAAGTGCAGCTGATCTCTGAATCTGTGGAAGGGCCCCATCATAGGGGTGTCGCAGAACGCTCCAGATCAGCGACCCGGCGCCGCTGGTGCCGGATTTGAACCCAGAGCGCCATCGCCGGGTTCGCTGCATCTGGCTTGTTCGCCTTCATTTCCTCTTGGACGAGATGATCTGGGTCACGCGCAAGCACCGTCCGGTTTGATCCAAAGGCCCAGCGCCTAGACTCCCCGTGTAATCAATCCGGTAAGGGGCGCCATTTGAAAATGAGTGTTGCGTGCCCTTGTTTTCGTTGTTGGCCCACCAGATGAGCAGAGGCTTTCGACCTGGTTCCGACGTAATCAGTGCGCGGCAACCGTCATACCAAAAATCGTGTGTAATGCCACTTTGGGGGGAGCGGTTGATGGAGTGCCCGAGGTGGATAGTTCCGGAGGTCACTACGACGTCGATGCGACGAACCGGGGTATTGGTTGGCTGGGCGCTGCAGGCACTCAGCTCCGCACAGAGAGTCAGAAGCAGGACTACGGCTATGGCTTTCAGCTTCATGGCGAACTATTTGTTTAGAGTCCGTCATTCCCCATCCCCGTGTCAACCCAGAACCAGGCTTTTAATGCCTTATTGTTTGTGTACCAGGAGGTTCTGCATACAAAAACCGGTAACATTGATTCGGTTCGCTCCACGCGGCCGGTTCGCGTGCCCACGGTGCTGGCCCATGAGGAGGCCCGGCAGGTACTGGCA
>JBBQYD010000055.1:0-16815 GCA_038209025.1 Verrucomicrobiota bacterium
CAATCCACTGCGCCAACCAAGTGATCGCTTCTGGCCCAAGCTTGCGACCTTGAACAACAAAATTTTGTTCCATCCCCCAGGTTTTGCCACAAATCGGGTTGGTAGTCCAGCACTTTTACCGTCAACCCATGGATGCACTGCGGGAAAGTTCGGCCACAAACAACCCTTGATCTTTTCTGGAGAAACCGGTTTCCTGTATCAGTCAGCAAAAACCACCCTATTAGGAACAGAATAAAATGGAAAACAACGACAGCCCGAAGGTCAAATTTTTCAGTGGTGAAGAGATTCCGCTGGAACTGCATAAAGTAAGAATCGTTCAGAAACTGAACCTGATTCCGATCGAGGAACGCCTGAAAGCCATCGTTGACGGAGGGTTTAACACGTTTCTGCTCACCACCAAGACGGTGTTCCTGGACATGTTGACGGACAGCGGCACCAACGCGATGAGCGACAACCAGGTCGCCTCCATGCTGCGGGCGGATGACGCTTACGCCGGGTCCCAAAGCTATATCCGGCTGGAGGAAGTGATTCAGGAAGTTTTCAACTGCAAGTATTACCTGCCGGTTCACCAGGGGCGCGCGGCGGAAAACATCATTTCCAAGACGTTTATCAAGCCCGGTGACGTGGTGCCGATGAATTATCATTTCACGACCACCAAGGCCCACATCGAAATCAACGGCGGAACGATTTTTGAGATTTATACGGCGGAGGCTTTGAAGATCAAAAGCACGCATCCTTTCAAGGGCAACATGGATGTGGGCAAGCTCAAGGACATTATTGCGAAGTACGGCGCGAGCAAGGTGGCCTACATTCGCCTGGAAGCTTCGACCAACCTGATCGGCGGGCAGCCGTTCTCCATCGCCAATATGCGCGAGGTGTACAAAGTGGCCCGCGAACACCGGATCATGGTCGTGCTGGATGCCAGCTTGATCGGTGAAAATGCCTGGTTCATCAAGGAGCGCGAGCCGGAGTTCAAGAACAAGAGCATCAAGGAAATCCTCCACGAGATGATCAGCCTCGTGGATTTGACCTACTTCTCCAGCCGAAAAGTGAGCTCGACCCGCGGCGGCGGGATCTGTACGAACGACGAGCAGATTTATAAGCGAATGAAAGATCTGGTGCCGTTGTTCGAGGGTTTCTACACCTACGGCGGCATGTCGATCCGCGAGATTGAGGCGATGGCTGTGGGGCTCATCGAGACGCTTGATGACACGGTGATTTCGCAGTCGCCCAACTTCATTCGGTTCATGGTCAACGAACTGGACCGGTTGGGCGTGCCGGTGGTGACGCCGCCGGGGGGGCTTGGGGTGCATATTGATGCCGGACAGTTTCTCGCGCACGTCCCCCAGAAGGAATATCCCGCGGGCGCGTTGGCGGCCGCTTTATTCCTCGTTTCCGGCGTGCGCGGCATGGAACGGGGGACCATCTCGAGCGTGCGCGACGCGCAGGGGAACGATGTATTGGCGGACGTGGAACTCCTGCGCCTGGCCATGCCGCGCCGCGTCTTCACGCTCTCACAGGTGAAATACGCCATCGACAGGCTGTATTGGCTTTATCAGAACCGGCAGTTGGTGGGCGGGCTGGAGTTTTATGAGGAGCCGCCGGTGCTGCGGTTTTTTGGCGGCAAATTGAAGCCGACAACTCCCTGGCCGGAGAAACTGATGGCGAAGTTCAGGGCCGATTTCGGCAACAGCCTGTAACGGTGGTCTGTCCCCAAAAGTCTGCAATCAAAAAGCCCGGCGTTGCCGGGCTTTTTCATGGGGCGGATTTCAGACACCCTTGTGCGACCTGCCAGCGGGCGAGATCGCGCCCCAGTTCGGCGGGCCAGTTTTCTTCGGTGGCCGTCATGAACACCTGGCCGCGGGCGTGGTGGGCGCGCTCCAGCAAGGGGAGAAACCCGGAGCGTCGTTTCACATCCAGTTCCCCCATGATGTCGTCGATCAGCAGCACGGGAGGCGTGCCGTGGACCATGGTGAGATATTCGGCCTGGGTCATCTTCAGCGTGATCGCCAGGGTCCGCTTCTGGCCTTCACTGCCGAACTGGGCCGCGGACCGCTCGTTCAGGAGCAGGTCCAGTTCGTCCCGGTGGGGGCCAATGACAGTGGCCCGCAGCGCCCGCTCGCGGGGAGCCGACCAGGACAGCTCCAGGGCGAAGTCCTCTTTGACGCTGGGCCGGTAAATCATGCGCAACTCCTCCGCCGCGTGCGCGATGCGGCCGTAAGCGGCGCGAGCCAGCGGCTCCACCTGCGGCAGCAAGGCCGCTCGCTGGCGCATGAGTTCGCCGCCCGCGGCCAGGAGTTCGCGGGAGAAGCTCTCCAGGGCGGCGGGGTCGGGAACGGGCTGCTTGAGCAAGGCATTGCGGGAACGCAAGGCCCGGGTGTAACGCTGCAACCAGGGCAGGTAGGTGGAGTTCGTCTGCGCCAGCATCAGGTCCATGAACCGCCGCCGGCTGCGCCCCGGTCCTTTGATCAGCAGCAGATCCTCGGTGCAGAAAACGACCGTGCGCAGCACCCCAAAATACTCCATGAGCTTGCGCACGGGATGGCCGTTCAGTGTGAGGCTGCGCTCCCGGGCGGACCAATACATCTTCGTCTCGTGTTCCCCCTGGCCCACGATGGTGCTGCCCACGAAGTAGCCTTTCTGGCCGTGGCGCACCATCTGGGCGCTGCCCACCCCGCGGAAGGAGCGCAGCGTCGCGACCAGGTAGATGGCCTCCAGAATGTTGGTCTTGCCCTGCGCGTTATCGCCCAACAGCAGTTGAAAGCCTGGCGCAAAATCCGCATCCAACCGGGGGTAGTTGCGGAAATCGCGGAGACGTAAATGCGCCAGGTGCATTCGCGGGTCGGTTTACGCGCACAGTCCGCTGGCCTGGCGGGCGCGATCCAGGACTTTTGCGGCCACCGTGCGGGCACGGGCGGCGCCCTCCGCCAGAACGCCGCGCACGTAATCAGGGTTGGCGGCGAGTTCGGCCCGGCGGGCCCGCGCTCCAGCGAAATGGTTCCAGTAATGTTCGAATAACGCCTTCTTCAGATCACCGTAACCCAGACCGCCGGCACGCAGACGGTCCTCGTAGTCTTTGGCCACCTCGGGGGGCGCCACCAGGTTGAGCAGTTGGATCGCAACGTTCTGGCCGGCATCCGGCTTGGGCTCCTGCGGGGTGCGGCTGTCCATTTTGATGCCCATGATTTTTTTGCGGATGGTTTTCTCCTCGCTGAAGATTTCAATCGTATTACCGTAGCTCTTGCTCATTTTCTCGCCGTCCACGCCGGGCACCTTGGCGGTTTCAGTGCGAATGCGGGGCTCGGGCACGATGAAGGTCTGGCCATACTGCTCATTGAACTTGATGGCCATGTCGCGGGTCACCTCCACGTGCTGCTTCTGGTCCTGGCCGACGGGAACAACGTGCGAATCGTAGATCAGGATGTCGGCGGCCATGAGCACCGGGTAGGCAAATAAACCGAAGTTGAACGAGATGCCTTTAGCCACCTTATCTTTGTAGGAGTGGCACCGCTCCAGCAGGCCCATGGGGGTGACCGTGCCCAGAATCCAGGTCAATTCTGTCACCTCGGGCACATCGGACTGCACGAAGAACACCGCCTTCTTCGGGTCAAGGCCGCACGCCAGGAAGTCGAGCGCCACGTCGAGGGTGTTTTTCCGGCGCTCCGCGGGGTCAAACAGGGACGTCATGGAATGATAGTTGGCAACAAAGTAGTAAGCCTCGCCCTGGTCCTGCAGTTCGATGGCCGGCTTCATCATGCCGAAGTAATTGCCCAGGTGCAGGGTGCCGGACGGTTGTATGCCTGATAGAATTCGCATGCGCCAAGCTATCCACGAAATGACCCGGAGAAAAGCCCGAAGCGCACGCGTCCCTGATCCTGAGAAGGCCGTTTGAAAGGCTGCCAGGGGGAATCTCGTTTTTTGAGACAAGCGGCTTATGAAGGGCGCCGCCGGGATGAATCGGCTGTCCGCAGGGTTGTGAAGGGTTGCGACAATTGCTTTCTGGTTCTTTTGATGTATATAGCCGAAGGCCATTAAGACCATGTGTTATGATTACTGCCAGCCAACAGGAGAAACAACGCCTTGCCGCGTTGCGGGAGTATAAAATCCTGGATACCGGAAGAGAACAGGCCTTTGATGATTTGGTCGAGATCGCCGCCACGCTTTGTCAGGTGCCCATTGCCACCATTTCTTTGGTTGAAGAATCCCGGCAGTGGTTCAAGGCCAGCCTGGGACTTACGAATGCTGAAACGCCGCGCGACATTTCCTTTTGCACTCACACGATCTTAGGCGAGGAACCCATGGTAATTCGGGATGCCACCCTGGATGACCGGTTCGCGGAAAGCCCGCTGGTGCGGGAGTCTCCGGGCATACGATTCTACGCCGGCTTTCCGCTCCTGACTCCGGACCGGCAGGCGCTGGGCGCTCTCTGCGCCATTGATCGCACTCCACGTCAGCTAAGTCCCCAGCAGATGACCTCCATGAAAGCCCTGGCCAGGCAGGTTATGGCCTTGATGGACTTTCGCCGGATTTCATCCCGGTTGGCGTCCGTGCTGGAAGACGTGCATACCTTGCATGGGTTGCTGCCGATCTGTGCATGGTGCAAACGCGTGCGGGATGACAAAGGCTATTGGGGGCAGTTGGAAAGCTACCTTACCCAGCGGGCGGGGGCTGATTTTACCCATGGAATATGCCCCGAATGCCTGGCAAAAAACCTTCCCGCGCGCAAGCTCCCCGCCTGAGTCGAGCGGAGAACCGCCCGACCACGCCGGCTAGCCGAAAGGTTTTGCCAGCGGGTGCCGGAGTGTTGCCGTCGGAGTGGTTTAAGTCGATAACGCTCCGATTCTGCGCAGGTGCATGACGGGCCGGGCCTCCTCGCGGGACTTGGCCAGATCAATCTCGAACTCCGCCACCCAATCGTTGTGTTCCTCGGGATCCACCAGCATTTGTTGCACGCGCCAAGTGCGCTTGTCCTCCGCGGGCAGGACATAGGTATGGCGGGCATTCCGGGCGTTGGGGTCCAGCCTGAGGTGCTGGTGCTCACGATAATATTCATCAACGATCAATCGTAAGCGGTCCGGTGTCCAGGGCTGTCCTTCGGCGTCGTTGACGGAATCCAGGAAAGTGAGCGAGGTTTCGTAATCGGCGACGACCAACCCGCGCAGCAAACTGAAAACCCGGGTGCGGATGGCGGAGGTAAATGCTTTTGCATCCCGCGTGACATCCTTATCCGCTTCCTCGGCCCCGGGTGGGCGGACCTCTTTGGTGTCAGTCCTTTGGTAGGCGGGGTCCCGCATCTTTTCCCATTCATCCAGGAGGCTGGAATCGACCTGTCGGATCATGGTGCTCAGGTATAGCTCCATTTCCCGGAGGGTGTCATTCTTGGCCGAATCAGGGACGGTTTGGGACAACACCTTATAGACGCTGTTCAGGTGGCGCAGCAGCACGCCTTCGGCCCGCTGAAGCTCGTAGTCGCGAATGTAATCGGCGAAGGATCGAAACGTCTCGAACATTTCGCGGGCAATGGATTTGGGCCGGATATTCTCCTGGCCAACCCAGGGATGCTTGTCCGCAAAGGCGTTGAAGGTGGAATAGATGAATTCCCGGTTGGGTTTGGGATGCTCCAGTTTCTCCAGTTCCTCCATGCGCTCGTCATATTCCATGCCGGCCTGTTTCATCTCCCCCATTTTCTGCGTCTTTAGTTTATCAAGCTGTTTGCGCAGGATGATATCGGGCTCCTCCAGGATGCTTTCCGCCAGCGTGAGAACCACCAGGGCATAATCGGGCGCCTCCGGATCGATGAGCGGGATGGTTTCGAGCAGATAGAGTGAGAGCGTTTGATCCATCGAAAAATCATCCTGCAATTCCACATTCACCCGCAGGTAAGCGCCGTCTTCGTTGCGGGGGATGAACTCGATGATTTTCCGGTCGAGCAGCGAGCGGAACAGTTGCCAGGATCTTTTTAAATGCGCCTTTTTCGCTTTGGGCGATTCATGGCAGCGGGCGATGAGTTGCTGCATGGCGTGGCAGCCGTCCCCCTTGCGGCTGAGCACGTTGAGGAGCATCCCATGCGAGACCTGGAAACGTGAGCTGAGCCGTTCCGGTTGCGCGGAGATGAGACGCAGAAAGGTGTTCTTATCCCAATTGACAAAATTTCGTTCGGGCGGCTTGCGTTTGACCACCTTTTTGCCGGCGCGGGCCGACTTCTCCTCGAGCTTGAGGTTCTCCACCGCGTGCTCGGGTGCCTGGGCCACCACCCAGCCGCGATCATCAAAACCTTTGCGGCCCGCGCGCCCGCCGATCTGGTGAAAATCGCGAGCGGTCAGAATGCCGGTCTTCTGGCCGTCGTATTTGCATAGGCGGCTGAAAAGCACCGTGCGGATCGGCACGTTGATCCCCACGCCCAGGGTATCCGTGCCACAAATCACTTTCAAAAGCCCCTTTTGCGCCAGTTGCTCCACCAGCACCCGATACTTGGGCAGCAACCCCGCATGATGCAGGCCGATGCCGTGCTTCAGCCATTTGCGAAGTTCCGGGCCATACGGGCTGCTGAACTTGAAACCTTCCAGTTCGGCGCCCAGGGTGTTCTTCTCCTCCCGCGTGCAAACATTAATGCTGGTGAAATCCTGCGCGCTCTGCGCAGCCTCCAATTGCGTGAAATGGACGACATACACCGGCGCGCGGCCCTGGTTGACGAGGCTCTCCAGGGTGGATGCCAGCGGCAGTTCGGAATAGGCGTGATCCAACGGCACGGGGCGGTCAACCGAGGAGATCGTAACGGATTCGCGCCCGTTCAGCCGGGTGAGTTCACCTTCGAAAAAGGCGGTGTCCCCCAGGGTGGCGGACATCAGGAGGAACCTGGCCTGTGGCAGGGTCAGGATGGGCACCTGCCAGGCCACGCCACGCTCGCGATCGGCGTAATAATGGAATTCATCCATGATCACCTCGCCTACCCGGGCCTCGCGCCCCTCGCGCAGCGCCATATTGGCGAGGATCTCCGCCGTGCAGCACAGGATGGGCGCATCCTGGTTCACGGAGGCGTCACCGGTGCTCAGCCCCACGTTGTCCGGGCCGAATTCGCGGCACAGCGCGAGCCATTTTTCGTTCACCAGGGCTTTGATCGGGCACGTGTAAACGGAGCGTTTGCCCTGCGTCAGGGCCTTGAAATGCAGGGCCGCCGCCACCAGGGATTTGCCTGAGCCGGTGGGCGTGTTCAGGATCACGTTCTTCTCCTCGAAGAGTTCTAGAATCGCATTCTCCTGCGCGGGGTAGAGGCGCAAGCCGAGGCCCTCGGCGTATTCAAGGAATTGCCCCAGCAATTCATCATTGCCGGGGCGCTCCCCACGGGGGATCAGGTCGTATAGAGTCTTGTGCAACTTGCTTCAGCCTATGGCAAAGCGCCGCGGGATAAAATCAATTTTCGCGGGCCGGCGGGGGAGAACCGGGCTTGTTCCCGGGGAGGTTTCGGCCTATTGTCGCGGCAACTCAAGTATGGGTCGCGAAGGCAGCATGAACGCAAGCACATCGGAAGGTCGAGGAAAGAAGGTGGCGGGCACGCCGGAAACCGGGCTCTCGAAAGCTCTGCGCCGTTACGTGTATTTCACCGCGACTATCACCGGCGCTGCCATCATGGTGGTCGAGATCCTGGGCGCCAAAATGCTCTCACCTTACATGGGCACCTCCCATTTTGCGTGGACGGCGCAGATTGCGGTGACCTTGATCGCCCTGGCGTGCGGCTACTATACCGGGGGGCGTCTGGCGGATCACTCGCCGCAACTGGCGCGGCTCTATTGGGCGATACTCGTGGCGGCGGCCTACCTTTCGTTCACGGTGCTGGTCATCGCACCGGTGGCGTATTGGTGCCTGGATTTCAACCTGGTGGCCGGATCGCTGCTCGCCTCCGCCATCCTGTTCTTTCTGCCACTGGCCCTGCTGGCCATGACCGGCCCGTTCCTGGTGCGGATGATCACCGCGTCGGTGTGGAACGTGGGCGGCAATGTCGGCCGGCTCACCGCCCTCGGCACGGTCGGGAGCTTTCTCGGCACGATCTTTGTCAGCTACCTGGTGATCCCGCTCCTGCCAAACTCGGTGACCATGTACTTGACCGCCGGGATGCTCGCGGCCATCGCGCTGGGCTATTTTGCCGTGTTCCACCGAAAAGGAGTGGCCGCTGTGCTCCTGTTAACCGCCTTCGCCGCCGTGCCTGTGGCGTGGGCGCCGCAGGGCATGGCGCAGAACTACTCGCGCGTTGAGGAGCGGTTCCGGAGGAACTCGCATTTTGGGCTGTTGCAGGTCATCGACAGCCGCGATCGCTCCATCCGGTATTACCTCAACGACAACCTCGTGCAGAATACCTATGACCCGCGTACCGGCCAGAGCGCATCCCTGTTCACCTACATGCTGTCCGGTATGGCCGAGGGTTACACCACCAACCTCCAGGACGTGCTTTGCATCGGGATGGGCGTGGGGATTGTTCCCATGCACTTCGCTGGAAAAGGGGTCACGGTGGACGTGGTCGAGATCAACCCGGCGGTCGTGCCGCTGGCGCGGCAGTGGTTCGGCTTTGATCCCGCCAAAGCCAGGGTCGTGATCGACGACGGACGCCACTTCCTGAACCGTTGTCGCAAACAATATGATGCGGTGGTGCTCGACGCGTTTCTGGGAGATTCCTCCCCTTCGCACCTGATGACCCGGGAAGCATTCGAATCGATCAAACGGGTGCTGCGCCCGGGTGGCGCCCTGGTGATTAACATGTTTGGCGAGCTTAACCCTGGCAGCGATTTCTTCGCCGCCTCTCTCGATAAAACGCTGCGGGCGGTCTTCCCGGGAGTGCGTTTGCACGGGACCGGCGACGGCGCAGTGTTCTTCGCGGCAACCATGGCGTCTGACCGGGAACTGGTTAATGCTCCGGAGACAGAGTTCGTGCATGAAGCCGTGCGGGAGGAGTACCGGGCAACCATGGCTAGTTCCTTGCGCACGGACCCGGCGAGCGGCCGCATCCTGACCGATGACTATAACCCCGTGGAATTTTACGACGCAAAAAACCGGGAAGGAATCCGCCGACGTCTGGCGCTTGCGTGGAAGGACCTGTGAGCCAGTCGGCGCTGGATCCTGGAACGGCCCTCCGCCTGCCAAAGCGGCTTGCCGTCGGTCGGTCACGGCTGCCAGAGGGAGAACCGCGGCCGCAGGCGACCCCATCTCCGGTTTCACCCTTTCCCCAAAGTCGCCCGCCCTTCGATGAAAGCGTAACAGAGCAGGTGGCAGACGGTCATCTGGACGTCTTCCACCCGGCCATAATGGGTGTCGTTGATCGCGATCACCTGGTCAGAGATTTCCGCCATCCGGCCGCGGCCGCCACCTACCAACGCCACCGTGCGCAAGCCATGATCCCTGGCCCACGCCAGGGCTTTCACGCAATTGGGCGAGTTGCCGCTCACGCTGACGCCCAGGGCGATGTCGCCCGGTTGGGCATGGTTTTGCAGTTGGCCGGCAAAAATATCTTCAAACGCGCCATCGTTCGCCAGCGCGGTCATCCAACTGACATTGTCTGTCAGCGAGAGGATGCGGAACCGCTTGCCTAGTTTATTCGAAGCGCTTTTGCCGAGATCGTTGGCGAAATGGGAGCAGTTGGCGGCGCTGCCGCCATTGCCAAACACGAAAATCCGGCGGTCCTCCCGGACCGCCGAGAGCAAATCCTCAATGAGGCGCGCGACGGCCTCCACCGGGAGAGAATCATAAGCGGACTTTTGAGCCTGAATATACTGGGAAATCCACTGCTGCATAGCTGCGCAGCCTAGTGCCGCATGGGCGGAAAACCAAGGCTAAAGCTTTTGTTTCGCCCATTCCAGGGCTTGCTCCGGCGTCTTCAGCGTTTCTTCAAGCTGCAGATCCCGGGCTTCGCGCAACAGTTTCCCCATCGCGGGTCCCGGTGGCATGCCCAGTTCCCGCAACATCTGCCCGGTGAGCAGCGGCGGTCGAATCTCCGGTTTCCGGTCCAGTTCAACCAGGCTTTGGCGCAGAAAATCGTACACCTCCAACCGTCCGTGGGATCCCAGGCAATCCAGCCGGTGCAGCTCCAGTTCCAAGGGGAAGGTGGGCCTCATCAGCATCCGTCGCACGGTGGACTGGCGCATCCGCGGGGCGTCTTTGAACTGCATGTGGCAGCGGACGGCCTGGGCAATGGCCTCGATCTGTTTCCGCGGGAACCGCAGACGCTCCAGAATCTCGACCGTCATTGTGGCTCCCAGGTATTCGTGACCGTAAAAGTGAATGCCGCCGGTTTCAGGATCGCGGGAGGCGGTGGCGGGCTTGGCTATGTCATGCATCAACACCGCCCAGGGCAGTTCCAGGGGGAAATTCTCCGGCAGACGCTCGAGCATGAGGGCCAGGTGGTTGAAAACGGTGCCCTCGGGGTGGTAATCAGGCGATTGGTCGCACGCGGCCGCAGCCTCAAGTTCCGGCAGGATTTCCTTCAGCAACCCGCTGGCTTGCAGCAATCTTAAGCCCCGCGCCGCGTGTGGCGGCTCAAAAAGTTTGATTAGCTCATCGCGCACGCGCTCCGGGCTGATCGAGCGAATAGCTGGCGCATTTTCCCGGAGCGCCGCCCAGGTGGCCGTCTCAATCTCAAAACCCAACTGCGCTGCGAAGCGAACCGCCCGAAGCAGCCGCAGGTGATCTTCCTGGAAACGTTCCGCGGGACTCCCGATCGCCCGCACCAGGCGCGCTCGCAAATCCTGCTCGCCGCCCACCCAATCGCGCGTGGTGCCGGTGAGCGGATCATGAAACAGGCCGTTGATGGTGAAATCCCGGCGCGTGGCGTCGGCCTGTGCATCGCCGAAGCTCACCCGGCCGGGATGGCGGCCATCCGTGTAATCAGATTCCGCGCGGAAGGTGGCCACCTGGTATTGCCGGCCGTCCTCCACCACGACTAAGATCCCGAACTTCTTCCCCACGGGTATGGTTTCTGGAAAGACCTTCTCCACCTGGTCCGCCAGGGCGGAGGTGGCGATGTCATAATCCCCGGGTGCGCGTCCCAGGAGCATGTCCCGGACACAGCCGCCCACCCAGAAGGCCTCGAAACCGGCGTGACGGAGGCGCTCGACCACGCGCCGCGCGCCCTGACGCAGACCAGATTCAAGCGGGTCTTCCACGGTTTGAAAGCTACTCACCAATGATCTTCACCAGCACCCGCTTGCGGCGGCGGCCATCGAATTCGCCGTAGAAGATTTGTTCCCAGGGGCCCAGATCAAGCGCGCCCTTGGTGATGGCCACCACCACTTCACGGCCCATGATCTGCCGTTTCATATGCGCATCCGCATTGTCCTCCCCCGTGCGGTTATGGTGATATTGGGAGGTTGGCGCGTGGGGCGCCAGCTTCTCCAGCCACCCGTCATAATCGTGCAGCAGGCCGTCCTCCGCATCGTTGATGTACACGCTGGCAGTGATGTGCATTGCGTTCACCAGGCAGAGGCCCTCCTGCACGCCGCTTTTGCTCACCAATTGTTCCACCTGGCCGGTGATGTTGAGGTAATCCCGCCGGTGCGGCGTTTCAAACCAGAGATGTTCCGTAAGCGATTTCATATCTCACACATTGAACCTGAACAGGATGATATCACCGTCCCGCACCACGTAATCGCGGCCTTCGATCCGGTAATGGCCGGCCTCGCGGGCGTGACTCACGGTGCCATCTTTGGCGAGGTCGGCGTATTGAACCGTTTCCGCCTTGATGAACCCGCGTTCAAAATCCGTATGAATGGTGCCCGCCGCCCGGGCGGCGGTGGTGCCTTGGGTGATGGTCCAGGCCCGCACCTCCTTGTCGTTGAACGTGAAGAACGTCCGCAGCCCCAGCACCCGGTAAACACTGCCAATCAGCCCGGTGCCCCCCAGTTCCTTGATGCCCAGTTCCTGGAGGTATTCGGCGGCTTCCGCCGGCGAAAGGTCGGCCAGGTCGCTCTCAAGCTGGGCCGAAACCACCACCGTTTCGCTCCCGTGTTGGGCGCGGGCAAACTCCCGGACCCGCCCCACGGCGGGGTGCGTCTCCGCGTTCGCTAATTCGCTCTCCTTCAGGTTGGCCACGTAGATGACGGGTTTGTCCGTCAGCAGGAAAAAGCCACGGGCAATGGTTTTCTCCTCCGGCGCCAGTGCCTGGCCCAGCGTGTTGGCGGGTTTTCCCGTGTCGAGATGCGCTTCGTAAGTCTGCAACAGGCGCGCCTCCAACAGCGCATGCTTGTCGCCCCGTTTGACATCCCGAGAAATTTTCTCCAGCCGTTTCTTGATTGCTTCCAGGTCGGCCAGAATCAGCTCGGTCAGGATGATCTCCGTGTCTCGAACCGGGTCGATGCTCCCGGTGACATGCATGATGTCAGGGTCTTCAAAGCACCGGACCACATGCACCAGCGCATCGACTTCCCGAATGTGGCTGAGAAACTTGTTGCCCAGGCCCTCCCCCTTGGACGCGCCCTTCACGAGGCCGGCGATATCTACAAACTCAATGGTCGTTGGGATCTGGGTGGGCACCCGGGCAATTTCGGCCAATCCTGCCAGCCGTTCGTCCGGCACGGCCACCACCCCCAGGTTCGGTTCGATCGTGCAGAAAGGGTAGTTTTCCGCCGGCGCTTTATGGGATCGGGTGACCGCATTAAAGAGGGTGGATTTTCCAACGTTCGGGAGACCAATGATTCCTGCCTTCAGCATGCGCCCTTTATAGCCTTGAAGGCGGGGTCTGGGAATAAGAAATTTCGGAGCCGCCCTTGCGGGATCCGCGGCGGTTGGCTACTGTTCGGGGCGCTTTTTATGAGCCCGCCGCGGCGGTTGTGCGGCCAGGCTTCGCAGGTTTTATGGCTGAATCCTACATACAAAATCTTTTTGCCGATCGGATTGGCGGACAGAACTACGGCAAGTCCACCGCGATCTATAAATTCGAGAAAATCAAACGCGCCAAGCGGGCCGCCATGGCGGCCCATCCGGACGCCGAAATCATCGATATGGGGGTGGGTGAACCGGACGAAATGGCGTTCCCGGAAGTGATTGAAACACTGCATCAAGCGGCCCTCAAACCTGAAAACCGGGGATACGCTGATAATGGCGACGCGGTCCTGAAACAGGTCG
This sequence comes from Verrucomicrobiota bacterium, assembly GCA_038209025.1. GTDB lineage: Bacteria > Verrucomicrobiota > Verrucomicrobiia > Limisphaerales > UBA8199 > JBBQYD01. Next base: position 13,105 of record JBBQYD010000055.1, read on the forward strand.
CCGCCCGCTATATGGACCGTGTGTGCCGGGTTTCCGGCATTGACCCTGAGACGGAGGTCCTCCACTCCATCGGCAGCAAAGCCGCGCTTTCCATTTTGCCCGCCGCGCTCATCAACCCGGGCGATTACGTGCTGATGACCACCCCTGGCTATCCGGTGTTCGGCACCCATGCCAGGTATTACGGCGGCCTGGTTCACAACCTTCCCCTGAGCGGCGCCAACCGCTTCCTGCCCGACTTGGACACCATCCCGGTCCAGATCCTGGAAAAAGCCAAGGTGCTGGTGATCAACTACCCGAACAACCCGACCGGCGCGAGCGCCACCCCGGAGTTCTTTGCCGGGGTCGTGGCGTTCGCGCGGCGGAATAATCTGGTGGTGATTCACGACGCCGCGTATGCCGCGCTGGTGTTCGAGGGCCAACCCCTCAGTTTTCTCGCCACGCCTGGCGCGAAGGAAGTCGGCATCGAACTGCATTCCGCCAGCAAGACCTTTAACATGACCGGCTGGCGCTGCGGTTTCGTGGCCGGCAATGCGCTGCTCGTCAAGGCCTACGGCGATGTCAAAGACAACACGGATTCAGGCCAGTTTCTGGCGGTTCAACACGCCGCCGCTTTCGGCTTTGATCATCCGGAAATCACCGGGAACATCGCCGCCAAATATTCCCGCCGCATGGATGGCCTCGTGCGGGTGTTGAACACCGCCGGGTTTAAGGCCGCCAAGCCGAAAGGGTCGTTCTTTTTGTATGTGCCATCTCCGAAAGCCGCGCGGAAGAAGGACGGCGCCCGGGTTTCGTTCCAAAATGCCGAGGAGGTCTCGCAATGGCTGATCACTGAAAAGCTGATCTCCACCGTCCCGTGGGACGATGCGGGCGCGTTTCTGCGGTTCAGCGTCACCTTCATCGCCCGCGATCCCGCCGATGAACAGCGCATCCTCAACGAGATTGCCGCCCGCCTGGCGGACGTGACGTTCGAGTTTTAGCCAGGGGGCGATCAGCCGCGTCGGGCCTCACGCCCAGCGACAGGGTTCACGGGTGTGTGTGTGCCGTGGGAGGCCGCGAGCCTTTGCGCGGCCCGGCGTGGCCTTTTAATCAGGGCGTGCAACATCCAAACCCTTCGGGCTGCGGAAGGGCGGAGCTTGGTCCTTCAGACTGCGTCCGTAGCGCTCACGAAAGAACACCTCCATGGCCCGCGCGAGTGCGCGCCCAAACCGCGCGCGACTCACCTCGTTGTCACGCACCCCGCGGTAGTTCGTTTCGATCTGCACGCCATCGATCGGCCCGCCGGAGAAGGCGGACGTGTGAGCCCGGGTGTTGTGACCGCCGTTAAAATAAGCGTTTGCGTCCCCGGGATACTCGGTGTGGTTCGTCCCCTTGCCGGGCGAGGGCATTTGGGGCGAGGGGATCGCGGGGAAGCCGCGCTCAGCGAGCAGCGCGCCAAGGCTGCGCGGGCCGCGCACCAGTTCGGAAAGCGGCGCCCGCGACCTGGCGGCCAAACCTCTTAGGCTGCTCTGGGCGGCGAACTCCGGCTGGTCCAGGACCACGTCATTATTGGTTAACTGCGATCCCCTGATCAAATAGCCAAGCTCCAGCCGTTTGACCGGGTGCCCATGCCCGTGAATATCGATGTAAAAGCCCGTCCCGGAACTGGCCGCGACGGTGTTGCTGGCGATAGTGATAAACCCCTGAAAGTCATTCCAGGCCCGCGCCGCCAGCGCGTTGCCGCCGGCGCCTTCCTCCAGGCTTCGATTGCAATCCACTTTGGTACGCCTCAGATGACAGATGATCACGTGGGGATACGCCCCGAAATAACTTCGAAACGCCTCCCGAATGCGCATCGTCAACTCTCGCGTGCCCCCATCCAGGCTGGTCACAAAGTCGCGGTTCGCAGCCGTCCGCACCCGGTTCGGAATCTCGCCGGGAGTCAAGGTCCCGCCATGCGGAGCGGAGATAATGATTGGCAGGGTGCCGGGCAGGTATTCCACATAGTTGCTCCGCCCAAAATAGGACTGTCCGGAACGGTATGCAGGGCTGGTGGCGCCCCAGGCTGGGCGGGCTGCTCCCATCACCAACGCCAAACCAACGCCGATCACCAACCCGGCAAACCCTTGGATACAGACTCTTGCGGCCATCCGCTTCTGGACACTGAAATTGTTCACGGGGCGGAAGATAGCAGCGCCGCCAAATAGGTCCAACAATTCTGATGGAATTGGCGGGTCATGCACCAGGGCGGCGCCCTCGCGACTTCCGCCGGCTGGATCGCTGCCCGCGCCCGGGTTGTTCCTCCGCCGGCGAGCACATATTGGAATAAATGGGTTGTCTCCCCGTTGCCCTGCTTTATAATATCAAAAACCTAAGTAAGTGCGGCTGAGAGTCTCTGGTTCACAACCGTGCTGCAATAAACAACCGAATAATGAAATCATCGTATTCAAAAACTCCCTGGGTGGGGGCATCCCTCTGCGCGGCAGTGGTTCTGGCAACCTGCCAAATGGCGGAGGCCATTCCGTATGCCTCCGGGATCAGCAACCAAGCTGGAACTGTTTCATTCGTTTTGAATGAAAGCGCCGACAATGTGAAGGTGATCTTCGACGGCGGGGGCGCCGGAAACACCAATGACCTGGGCGCGCTGGCTAAAGGCGTGCAGAGCTTTGCCTTGGGTTCCCACGCCTCCTGGCAAATCCATGTCACCAAGTCCGCCGCGCCGACCTGGACCCTGACCAGCGACGATCTCAATCCCTTGGTAAGGTTTTACGCCCCCCGCGGGGTGGCGGTCTATAACGACCCGGCAGATCTGAGCCGGTTCGGGCGCATTTACGTCGCGAGCACTGGCGCTGGATTGGTCAGTGATCCGCCGACCGCCAGCGTGCGTACCACCCAAAAGGGCATCTACATGCTGAATGCGGACCAATCTGACGCGTTCGGTTATGGGGCGACTGCTCAAACCGCGGGCATCGCCTTTGACGTCAGCGCAAGCAGCCCTTTCAAAATTGAAGTTGGGGAGGACAAGAAACTGTATATCAGCGATTTCTCAAATCCCGCCGCCACCATCTATCGGGCGGATGCCGATGTCGGCGCCACCTCTGGCGAAACGGTGCTGGAAGGAATCGGCTACAATGTGAACCCAACCGTGCATACAGATATCAACGGTTCCACCATTGCCAAAGGCTCTCTGGCGACTGGAAACCTGGTGGTTTGGGCCATTGATGGGCAGTGGGCCGCCAGCAAGAATGTCCTGCTGCGATGGGATATTAATGCCGGGCCGCTCCCGCATAATTTGCCCCCGACCCAATTGGGCACCGCTGGCAATCCCGGCGTGTCAGACGTGCAGTCGGATTTGGACATCGCACCTGATGGGAAGTTTTTCCTGTGCCAGTACCGCGCGGCGGGAACCGCCAATGTTTACGACGCGGGCCGGGTCAACCTGAGAGTTTATGACACCGATGGCACAACGCTGCTCTTCGACTCGTTGCGCACCAGCCTCGATATGGGCAACCCCAGTGATTACCTGGTCGGACCACGGGCGGTGAAGGTATCGCCGGACGGCAAAAAAGTCGCCCTCATCCGGAACGACACCCAGACGATGATAGTCGGCCTGACCAATGGCATTCCCGACCTGAGCACGCGCGTGTTGATCAACACGTTCAACGCGATTTCCGGCACGTCTTCAACCGGGCGTGAAGTGAGTTGGGACGCGGCCGGCAATTTGTATGTGTCAAA
>JBBQYD010000056.1:0-16748 GCA_038209025.1 Verrucomicrobiota bacterium
AATCACAGTGTGGCCGGTCAGCGCCGCACGCAGGGCGATCTGGGCCGTGGGTTCGTCCCGAATCTCGCCGATGACCAGGACTTGCGGGTCCTGGCGGAGCAGGTGGCGGGAGGCACAAGCGAAATCGAGCCCGCGCGCTTCAACTCGACCGGATCTTCCACGGTGATGATGTGTTTGCCACCCTGATCAGCCAGGAATCCAAGGCATGCGTAGATGGTGGTCGTCTTGCCGCTGCCCGCGGGGCCGGTGAGGAGCATCAACCCGGAGTTGCGCCCCAGGAACTCTTCGATGGCGGTCCTGGTTTCCGGCGGCAGCCCAGATGCGCGAGTTTCCTGGCCTGAGTTTCCTTGAACAGGCGCAGCACAATTTTTTCGCCGGTCACAGTCGGGTAGGTTGCCACGCGGATATCGCTGGTGATGTTGAGCGCAGTCTTCTCGATGCGGCCATCCTGGGGCAGGGATTCCTGGTAGGTTTTGAGGCGGGCCAGGTACTTGATTCTGCCGCACACGCGTTCGGCCAGACCGGGAGGGTGAATGGAATTGCATCGCTGGAAGGATATTCATGCGCCAGGTTTTTCGCATTGACCTATCACCTGGACCGGAGGTTTGATAGGCGGGAATGGCCGACCTATTGCTGCGCACATCGAAACTGCACAAGAGCTACAACCAGCCGGTGCTGATCGATTTCGATTTTGAACTGGAGGCCGGGGAGGTGCATGCACTGATGGGGAGCAATGGGGCCGGGAAATCGACGTTCGCCCGCATTCTTTGCGGGCTGACGCGGCGCGATGCGGGGGAGGTCTTTCTGGGGGATCGCCCAATCAATTACCTGAGCCGGGAGGAGGGAGAGTCCTCAGGCATCGTGATGGTGATGCAGGAGCTGAATGTGATCGGAACGTTGAGCCTGGCGGAGAATCTGTTTCTGGGCCGGCTGCCACGGCGTTTCGGCCTGGTACGTTTCGGGGAATTGAACCGGTTGGCGCGGTTGGCGCTCGGCCGGGTGGGACTGGAGCGCTTGGACCCGCGCCTGAAAGCCGGTGAACTGGGCATCGGTGAGCAGCAGTTGGTGGAAATTGCGGCGGCACTGGCCAAGAATTGCCAGGTCTTGATTCTGGATGAGCCGACCGCAGCCTTGACGCAGCGAGAGACGGACCAGCTATTCGCCAATGTGCGGCGGCTGCAAAATGAGGGGGTCGGGGTTTTGTATATCACCCATCGCATGGAGGAAATTCGGCGTCTGGCGAACCGGGTGACGGTACTGCGGGATGGCCGGAGGATTGCCACGCACCCGGCGGCAAAGGTCAGCACCGCAGAGCTGCTGCGGGACATGGTGGGGCATGAACTGGTGGTCCAGCGAGCCCAGGGAACAAGGCAGGCAGGGGACGTGCTGCTGCGCGTGAAGGAACTGCGCGCCGGCGTGCGAGTCAAAGGCGTGAGCCTCGATGCGCGCCGCGGAGAAATCCTGGGAATTTCGGGCCTCGTGGGGTCTGGACGGACAGAGACCTTGCGAGCCATCTTTGGCGCTGATCGGCCCGATGGCGGAGAGATCTGGACCGGAAGTCCGTTGCGAAAAGTGGTGATCAAGAGTCCGCGCAGCGCAATCCGGCAAGGGATCGGCATGGTTCCGGAAGACCGGAAAGCGCAGGCGTTGCTGTTGGGAAAGTCACTCAGAATCAACACGACGCTGGCCACCCTGGGGGCGCATTCGCGAGCGGGAGGATGGCTTAATTCGACCGCCGAGGGTCAGACCTTCGCGTCGCTGCGCAAGCGTTTAGCCATCCACTGCGCGGATGGGGAGCAAGTGGTGGCGGAATTGAGCGGCGGAAACCAACAGAAGATCGTGATGGCACGCTGGCTGGCGCGGCAATGCGAGGTGCTGCTGTTCGACGAGCCTACGAGGGGCATTGATGTGGCGGCGAAGGAAACGATCTGGCAATTACTGAGGGACCTCGCGGGAGCTGGCAAAGCCATCGTGGTGGTTTCGAGCGAATTGCCCGAGTTGATGTCGCTGTGCGACCGGATTCTGGTGATGTCAGATGGGGAAATGGCGGGAGAGTTTATGCCCCGGGAATGGTCGGCGGAGGGTCTGACCGCGGCGGCGTTCAGCCGGTATCTGGGGCATGGTGTTTGAGGGCGGAAGCCACCTGAATGGTCATTGCTCTTGCTAATTGAGATAAGCAGCACAAAAAATGCAAAGGATTTGCCAATGTGCGGCGAGCACAAAATGGTGGGGGAAGGCATGGTGGTGGGAGCAACCGGCCAACGGTTTTCAAGGGTTGGATAGACGGGTTGGGAGACGCGGATGTCTTGGGGTATGGCAGTCGGCGGTTGAGGAACAAGGGTTTGCGCGAGACGGGAGCTTGGAAATTGCTTAGGGATGGTAAGGGAATACCCTACGGGGATCAGTGTGTGTACTTAAAGATGTTCAGGGGGGAAGCTGATTGTTTCTAAACCGTATTACGCGTAAATTGCTGCCATGCAAACAACTTTTGTACGGCAGATAACTCAGGCTGAACCGGAGTTGGACGCGCTTCCCCCGGCAAACGGTCCCCGGTCGGCGGTGAGTGTGAGTCTGCCCCGGTCGCGATCTGTGTATAAAAAGAACGGCTCGGCGAATGCCAATGGAACTGATCGCGGGCTGGTGGAGGCGCTGCTGGGTTCGAGGATTTTTCAGGATTACGAAAAGGCGTTCACTGAGGCCACCGGGTTGCCGGTGGCCTTCCGGGCGGTGGAGTCATGGCAGTTGCCGCACCATGGGAAGCGCAATGAAGGTCCATTCTGTTCCCTGATTTCAGAGAAAAGCCGGGCTTGCGCGTCGTGTTTGCAGGTTCAGGAGAAACTGTCCGAGCTGGCAATGCAGGAGGCGCACACAATGGGGTGTCCCAACGGCTTGTGTGATACCGCAGTGCCGGTGCGGCTCGGGGATCGACTGATTGGTTTTCTGCAGACCGGGCAGGTTTTCCGGAAGAAACCCACGGAGGCGCAATTTGAGCGCACCGCCCGCCAGATGCTGGAGTGGGGCGTGAACATTGAGCGTGACCGCCTGCGCGAAGCCTACTTTGCGACGCGTGTGATCCCGGCCAAACAGCATGAGGCGGTGGTCAAACTGCTGACGATTTTTGCCCAGCACCTTTCCATGCTGAGCAACCAGGTGCTGGTGCGGCAGGATAATTCTGAGCCGCCGGTGATCACTCGGGCCAAGGAATACATTCAGGAGCATCAGACCGAGAACCTGCGGTTGGGCAACGTGGCCAAGGCGGTGAACACCAGCACATTCTATTTCTGCAAGATGTTCAAGAAGGTGACCGGCATTAACTTCACCGACTATCTCTCCCGGGTGCGGATCGAGAAGTCAAAGAACCTGTTGTTAAACCCGAATCTGCGGGTGAGCGAGATTGCTTTCGAGGTGGGTTTTCAATCGCTGACGCATTTCAACCGGGTGTTCAAGAAGATTCTGGGGCAATCGCCGACGGAATACCGGTCCCAATTGCTGGGGACGAACATGCGCAGCTAACGAACCGTGCCGCTTCCAGCCAGCCGGTGAAGCCGGAGGAAGGGGGAGCATAAGGGGCCGGGGGTGCCGATACGGCTCAATCGGCTTCCTTGCCGGGTGGGTTCTGCCTTTCCTAAACAGTATTGATTCACGCGAAGCCTCGAAGTCCTGGCGATGGTTGAAAATCCGTTACGCGCCCTCCTTGAAAGTGGCTGTCCCGACCTTGCCGAGCAGCACCATGGCGCAGATGCAGCAGCCGTAACCAGGTGAGAGCTTGCTTGGCGTGAAGCGGGGCGAGTTGTTCAACCCGGTTAAGTTCCACGAAACGGTTTCCAACACTAACTTGATAGCGGTGGCTGGGTTGTCATTGCCAAGGCCCCCTGGCTTCGTCACAGTGGGTCGATTCCAAATCATGGGTGTCGATCCTGAATTGAAGAACCGCGCAGATTCCGCCTTGGCGGAACCCGCGACGGCATCCCCCGCGGAGGCGACGAGATTGCGAGACCTGTCCCCGCAGCAATGGCGTTCCGGCCTGGCAGCGTGGCTGGGATGGACTTTCGATGGGCTTGACATGCACCTTTACACCCTGGTGGCCGCGCCGTTCGTCGCGCAACTGATCGGCGCCTCCACCACCACGGATCCGCTGGTTGGGAGGTATGGGTCGTGGATCCAGGGTGCCTTTTTGCTGGGGTGGGCGGTGGGCGGTGGGTTTTTCGGCAGGATCGGCGACAAGATCGGGCGCGCCCATGCGTTGAGTCTCACGGTGCTGACTTACGCTTTGTTTACCGGGTTGAGTTTTTTTGCGCAGGAGTGGTGGCACCTGCTGATTTTTCGATTTCTGGCGGCGCTGGGGATCGGGGGCGAGTGGGCGGTGGGGGCCTCGCTTCTTTCGGAAACGTGGCCAAAACGATGGCGGCCTTGGATTGCAGCGGTCCTGCAAACTGGAGTGAACGTTGGCATTCTGGCCGCGAGCCTGGCGAACCTGCTATTGGCGGCCGCACCTCCCCGTTACCTGTTCCTGGTCGGAGTAGCCCCCGCGTTGCTGGTATTCTGGATTCGGCGTGCCGTCCCCGAACCGGCGGAGTGGCAGGCTGCCAAAGAACAGGCGGCGCACCACGAACCGAGCACGCGCGCGCTGTTCGAAGGTGAGGTCCTGCGGACGACCTTGTGGGTCATTCTGGTCTGCGGGATTTCGCTCACCGCCCATTGGGCGTTCATGTTCTGGCACCAGCAACACCTGCGCAACCTGCCCGAAGTGCTAAGCTGGACACCCGAGCAGAAGAACCGGCTGGCAAGCCTGGCGATGTACCTCGTCATTGGCTCCTCGATTCTGGGCAATTTCTTCGCGGGGTGGCTCGTGCGCTTCCTGGGGTACCGCGGCACCATCGCCTCCACTTTCCTGGCGTACTTCGCCGTGATGCTCGGCGCCTACGCGGTGCCTCGCGATCATGCCGCCTTGCTGTGGTGGTTTCCGGCCATCGGCTTCTGCCAGGGCGGTTTCGCCCTGTTCACCATGTATTTGCCGCCGCTGTTCCCAACCTTGCTCCGGACCACCGGGGCGGGGTTCTGCTATAACATCGGCCGGGTGGTGGCGGCCTTCGGCACGGTCTTTTTCGGTTGGTTCTCCAAAGTGGGAGATCATCGGGCCGCGCTGCTGTACGCGGGATGCCTGTTCCTTCCGGCGGCCGTGGCGGCCTGCTTTCTGCCACGGCCCCGTGATCCGCAGCCCGGCCTCTCAAAGGGGGGCTGACGCGTGGTCCCCTGCGGGCCAGCCTCGCTGCCGGGGAATTTCCTTTTCAGCGCGGTCCGGGGCTGGCAGCTTGGCCCGGCACTGAACGAGATCAACTTTATGCAACTCACCAAACGGCTTCAGATTCTTAATTGGTTAGGCTTTGTCCTGTTATTGAGTTTCGTGGCGGCGGTTTCCGCGGAGACGGAGGCGCAACGAGACAAACGAATGGCATGGTTCAAAGAGGCGCGATTCGGGATGTTCATCCATTGGGGGGTGTATTCCGTGCCGGCGGGTGAGTGGAATGGCAAAACCGGTTACGGCGAATGGTTCATGGAAGAAACCAAAATGCCGGTTTCGCAATACGAGAAGTTCGCGGCGCAGTTCAACCCGGAGAAATTCAACGCCGCCGACTGGGTGCGGATGGCGAAGAATGCGGGAATGAAACACATCGTGATCACCTCGAAGCATCACGACGGATTCGGCCTGTGGCCCTCCGACCTGACTGATTGGTGCATCAAGAGCACGCCGTTCAAACGTGACCCGTTGAAGGAACTCGCCGAGGCGTGCAAGGAGGCGGGAATCACGTTGTGTTTCTATCATTCGATCATGGACTGGCATCATCCGGATTGGGGCACACGCCGCGCCTGGAACGACAAAGCCAACGGCACGCCCGACATGGATCGCTACGTGGCGTACATGAAGGGGCAGTTGAAGGAGTTGGTGACCCAGTATGGTCCGCTGGGGATTCTCTGGTTTGATGGCGAGTGGGAATCCGCCTGGACGCATGAGAGAGGCAAGGAGCTGTACAACTATGTCCGGTGTTTGCAGCCCTGCATCATTGTCAACAATCGCGTGGGGAATGGGCGGGCGGGCATGTCGGGCATGGACAAGGGAGCCGAGCGGGTGGGCGATTATGGGACCCCTGAGCAGGAAATTCCGGCGACCGGTTTTGGGCCTGGTGTGGATTGGGAGTCGTGCATGACGATGAACAATCACTGGGGCTACAACAAGAACGACAAGAACTGGAAATCCTCAACCACGTTGATACGAAACCTGGTCGATTGCGCCAGCAAGGGCGGGAATTATCTGCTCAACATCGGGCCGACTGCTGAAGGACTGTTTCCCGGCGAAAGCGTGCGGCGCCTTGCTGAGATCGGGGATTGGATGAAGGTCAACAGCGAGTCCATCTATGGGACGCAGGCGAGCCCGTTTGAAAAACTTACGTTCGGCCGCTGCACCCAGAAAGCCATCCGGGGCGGCAAAACGCGCCTGTATTTGCATGTGTTTGATCGTCCGGGTGACGGACGGCTCGTGCTGAACGGCCTCGCCAACCAGCCTCTCAAGGCCTGCCTGCTGGAGAGCGGCCAGGCGGTCGATGTCATTTCCGCAAACAACGTCGTCACTCTCGCGCTGCCCGAAGGCAAACTGAATCCTCACTCGGCGGTGATCGCCCTGGAAATCAAGGGCAAACCCAAAATCATCAAACCCGATCCTTATGCGGATGAAACTCCTGGCGAGCGGGATGCCCGCCTGAAATGGTGGCGCGAAGCCCGGTTTGGGATGTTCATTCACTGGGGAGTGTATTCCGTTCCGGCGGGGATTTACAAAGGCGAGCAGGTCAAAGGCATTGGCGAGTGGATCATGAACCGGGCCAAGATCCCCGTGGCCGAATACCGGGACTATGCGAAACAGTTCAACCCGGTGAAGTACAACGCTGATGAATGGGTGCGCCTCGCCAAGGAAGCGGGCATGAAATACATCATCATCACCTCGAAGCATCACGACGGGTTTGCCATGTTCGATTCCAAGGCATCGGACTGGAACATAGTGAAGGCAACGCCGTTTGACCGGGACCCGCTGAAGGAACTGGCGGCTGCGTGCAAAAAGCACGGCTTGAAACTGGGATTCTATTACTCCCAGGCCCAGGACTGGGTCAACGGGGGAGCGGCCGCCGGTGGCAAATGGGATAAAGCTCAGGAGCGCAGCATGGACGAGTATATCGACCAGGTGGCGGTTCCGCAGATGCGGGAGATCCTCACCCAGTACGGGGATTTTCCGGCAGTTCTGTGGTGGGACACCCCTACGGACATGAACCAGGACAGAGCCGAGAAATTGCTTCCGCTCCTCCGGCTCAAGCCCGGGATCATTCATAACAATCGCCTTGGTGGCGGATACAAGGGGGACACTGAAACTCCGGAGCAATTCATTCCCGCCACCGGGTACCTCGCGGGCCGCGATTGGGAGACCTGCATGACGATGAACGATACGTGGGGTTTCAAAAGCCGCGACCAGAACTGGAAAAGCACCGCCCTGCTGGTTCGCAACCTGGTGGACATAGCGAGCAAGGGTGGCAACTACCTGCTAAACGTGGGGCCTACCGCGGAAGGATTGATTCCCGGGCCATCCATCGAGCGGCTTCAGGAAGTCGGGAAATGGATGAAGGTGAACGGGGAAGCCGTTTACGCGACCACCGCGAGCCCCTTCAAGCGGCTGCCGTTCGGCCGCTGCACGAAGAAAGTTTCCGGTGTCAACACGACGCTCTACCTGCACGTGTTCGATTGGCCGGCTGATGGGAGGCTGACTGTGCCGGGCCTTATGAACGAGGTGAAAAGCGCGTACCTGCTCGCCGATCACACCCACCGGCCGATTGCCTCTGAAGTGCGGAGCGGAGGCTTGGGTCTCGCGCTCCCGGTAGCGGCTCCCGATGCGATCGCCTCCGTGGTGGTGCTAAAAATCAAGGGACCCTTGAAAATCGAGCAGCCCGGAATAGCACAGGACTATGACGGCTCCGTGGCACTGACCTCAAGTGAGGCGCGCATTCACGGCAGCCATCTCCAGTATGAATCAGGGCATGAACGCGACAACCTGGGATTCTGGACCGACGCGTCCGATTGGGCCGATTGGGAAGTGAAAATCACCAAGCCCGGCAAGTTCGAGGTAAGCGCGGAGATCGCGTCCCTGGGGACGGGGTCCTTTATGATCGCCGCTGGTGGCAAGAGTCTGAAGGCTCAAACGACTGCCACCGGCGATTACGGCAAGTTCCGAAACCTGAAAGTCGGCGCGCTGGAAATCACGGAGACCGGCAAAGTGGCGATTTCGATAAAGCCAGTGAAGGAAGGCTGGCAGCCGATCAATCTCAAGTCCATCCGCCTGAAACTGGTTTCAAACTGAGCGACACCACCGGCCACGCCGCGCGGCACGGCACCGCGGGGAGGCCCCCCCAACAACATCTGGAGGCCGCCAATGATGCGCGCTGAGGCCCGGACGGGATCGCTGGGGATCCGTCTAAGTGCTGCGATTAGATTGACGGGCAGCTCTTGGGATGGGTAAAGTCGATAACTCCCGCGTGGCTCTCGTCAACTTTGGGGGCGGGCGGCTGAGCAAGTCATGACAACGTTCACAAGCGAAACCTTTCACGAGAAACGAAGGTCCGCATGACCGAAGACAAGTCCTTCCGGTTGGCGGTTTGGGGAGTTCGCGTTGCAGGCACGACAGGTGTCGTGATTGGCGTTTTCTGGCTGGCAGCGTGGCTGAGCGGGGCGGCAGCCCAGTGGTCTGCGGCGGGGGTTGTCACGGTAAAAGCCAACATGGCGCTGGCGCAGATCCTGGCGGGAACGGCGCTGCTGCTGCTCCGGACGGGAAAGGAAGTGGCGGGGCGGCGGGGCGCCGGGTTGGTGGCGGCCTGCGCAGTATTGATGATTGGGGGTTGACGCTCAGTGAACACCTGCTGGGATGTGACTTGGGGATAGACCAATTACTGGCAGCCGAGGCGCAGGGGGGCGTCGTAACGGCAGGTTCCAATCGCATTGGGCTGCAAGGTTCAACGAGCCTGGCGCTGATGGGAGCGGGGTTGGTGGCCTTGGCACGGGGGCGGCGAGGCAGTTCCTATTTCGGGTTGGCGGTGTGCCTGATCGACCTGGTGCCGCTGGTTGGGTTCGCATACCACATCGAGGGCTTTTACGACCGCTCTCGCCCGACGGTGATCTCCGGGCCGACGGTGATCGCCCTGATAGTGCTGGGGACCGGGTTGGCGCTGGCGAGGCCGGCGCACGGGCCGATGGTGGTGCTTTGGAGAAAGGATGCCGGCGGCCGCCTGTTCCGCCAGTGGCTCCCGTTGGTGGTGCTGGTTCCGCTCGCGGTCGGGTTTCTGGCCGCGCAGGGGTGGCACAGGGGCTTTTATGACCCGGAGTTTGGGGCCGGCATGCTGGTCCTGGCGCTGGTCGTGATTTTCACGGGGCTTTTGTGGCAGAGCGCTGCGCGCCTGAGCATGCTGGAGCGGGCGGAGCGGCGGACGAAGGAGGAGTTGAGCGAGCTTAGCCAGCGCTTGAGCTATCACGTCACCCACTCGCCGCTCGCGGTCATCGAGTGGGGACCGGAGATGCGGCTGACTCGCTGGTCCAAAGAAGCGGAGCGGATTTTCGGGTGGAGAGCGGAGGAGGTGCTGGGCAAACGGATGGAGGATTTTCGGTGGAGTTATGACGAGGACCGGCCACGGGTCTCCAAGGTCTCCGGGAATCTGCAGATCGGGACGGACCCAAAGCGGTTTTCCGCCAACCGGAATTATCGGAAGGACGGCACGATCGTCCATTGCGAGTGGTATAGTTCTTCGCTGCACGACGAGGGCGGGAAGCTGCGTTCGATACTGTCGTTGGTGCTGGATGTCACGGAACGGAACCGTGCCGAGGCGGCGTTGCGGCGGTCGGAAGAGCGGTATCGCACGCTGTTCGACACGCTGATCGAAGGTTTTTGCACGGTTGAGATACTTTTTGACGCCGACGGAAGGCCTGTGGATTATCGATTTCTGGAAGTCAATCCGGCGTTTGAAAAGCATACCGGGTTACATCAGGCGCAGGGGAAATCAATGCGCGACCTGGCTCCGGACCACGAAGCGCTTTGGGTGGAAATCCTTGGAAAAGTGGCATTGACGGGCGAGGCGGCGCACTTCGAGAGCGAAGCCAAAGCGCGGGGCTGCCACTACGACCTCTGTGCCTATCGGGTTGACGGGCCGGAAAGTCGAAAAGTCGCCATCCTGCTCAACGACGTGACCGGCCGGAAACGGGAGCAGGAGACGCGGGCCAGATTGGCCGCCATCGTTGAATCCTCAGAGGACGCGATCATCGGCAAGGACCTCGATGGCATGATCACCAGTTGGAACGCTGGTGCGGAGCACCTGCTTGGCTATCGCGCCGACGAAGTCATCGGGCAGCCGATCAAGCGGATCATCCCGCCCGAGTTGCAGGCCGAGGAGGCCGCCATTCTAGCGCGCGTTCGCCGAGGCGAGTCTGTGGCCCATTTGGAAACGGCGCGGCTGACCAGAGACGGGCGCCTCATCCCCGCGTCGATGAGCATCTCGCCCATCCGCGATGCGGCAGGCGCCATCATTGGCGTCTCGAAGATTTTACGCGACATCACCGCGCGCAAGGAGGCGGAGGAGTCGCTGCGGGAGAGCGAGCGGCTATATCGGGCCATCGGCGAATCGATTGATTATGGCATCTGGATCTGCGACGCGGCGGGCCGGAACACCTACGCGAGCGAATCGTTCCTCAAATTGGTGGGCATGACGCAGGAAGAGTGTTCGCGGTTCGGTTGGGCTGATGTGCTGCATCCTGAGGATGCTGAGGCCACCATCGCCGCCTGGAAATACTGCGTGGAAAAGGGCGGCCCGTGGTATCGCGAGCACCGATACCGGGGGTGTGACGGGCAATGGCACCCGATCCTTGCGTGCGGAGTGGCGGTGCGCGACGAGCGTGGCCGGATTACGCGTTGGGCGGGAATCAACCTCGACATCAGCCGGTTGAAGCGGGCGGAGGAGACCCTGCGTGAAAGCGAGCGGCAATTCCGGATGCTGGCGGACTCGATTCCGAACCTGGCCTGGTGGGCCGACGGTGACGGCTACATCACTTGGTATAACCAGCGGTGGTATGAGTACACCGGGACGATACCAGAACAGATGGAGGGGTGGGGCTGGCAAAGCGTCCATCACCCGGAGATGCTGACGAAGGTGCTGGCACGCTGGAAGGCATCCATCGCGAGCGGGGAGCCATTCGAGATGGATTTTCCTTTGCGGGGGGCGGACGGGCGGTACCGGTGGTTCCTGACCCGAATCATACCGCTGCGGGATGCGGCTGGGAAAGCGGTCCGCTGGTTTGGCACCAATACGGACGTCACTGAGAAGCGGGAGGCGGAGGAGGTGCTGGAACGGGGCAAGGAGAAATTGGAAGGCCTGGTGGCGGAACGGACGGCAAAGTTGCAGGAGTTGGTGGGTGAGTTGGAGCACTTCTCGTATACGATCACGCATGATATGCGAGCGCCGCTGCGAGCGATGAGGGGTTTTGCCGAAGTCGTGGAAGAGCTGTGCGCGCAGTGTCCGGGGGAGCAGCAGAAGATTTTCTTGAGGCGGATTATCACCGCCGCGGAGCGGATGGACCTGCTGATTACAGATGCGCTGAACTACAGCAAAGCGGTGCGGCAAGAGCTGCCGCTGGCACCGGTGGATGTCGGGAGGCTGTTGCGCGGGATGTTGGATTCCTACCCGGAGTTTCAGAGTTCGCAGGCGGAAATAACGGTCGAGAGGGAGATGCCTCTGGTGCTTGGGAATGAGGCTGCGCTGACGCAGTGTTTCTCAAACCTGCTGGGTAACGCGGTGAAGTTTGCACAGCCGGGCAGGAGGGCGGAGGTTCGGGTTCTGAGCGAATTGAAAGACGGGTGGGTGCGGCTTTGGGTTGAAGACAACGGCATCGGAATTTCGGCGTCCATGATGCCGCGGGTGTTTGATATGTTCTCGCGAAGGCAGGGTGCCCAGGCGGGAACCGGGATCGGGCTGGCGCTGGTGCGCAAAGTGGCGGACCGGATGGGCGGGCGGGTGGGTGTGGAATCTGAACCGGGCAAGGGAAGCCGATTCTGGGTGGAATTGAGGCCGGGCGATGCGAGGCGCGCTCCCCACGGCCCTGGGGACATGGCCGAACCCGCTTGACAAACGGAAGCGAGAAACGGTAAACCGAGGCGGTTTAGGGTTCCATGACGAGAATGAAATCAATCGTGCTGTACGCGGAAGATGAGGAGAACGATGCGCTCCTTATGAGGCTGGCTTTTGCGAAGGAGGGGCTGGCGGAGGTCTTCCACAGGGTAAGCAATGGGCAGGCGGCGATAGATTACTTGTCTGGGACAGGGGCCTATGCAGACCGGGAGCAGCATCCGGAGCCCGGGGTTATGCTGCTGGATTTGAACATGCCGGAGATGGATGGTTTCGATGTCTTGAAGTGGATCAGGGCGCATCCGCTACACCATGAGCTGCCCGTGGTGGTGTTTTCTTCATCGGTGCGGGAAGAGGATAGGGCCAGGGCGCGGGTGCTTGGGGCGAACGACTTTGTGGTGAAACCGAACTCGGGGGCGCTGTTCAGGGAGGTGGCGCGGAAGTTGAAGGAGCGGTGGCTGGATGCGGGCGGGGTAAAAGCCGGTGACCAGTGATGCGAGATATTGAGAGGATGACGCGTGCAGAGTTGATCCGGCGCCTTCGAGAAGTTGAGGCCGGTGCATTCCCATGCGGCGCGGCATCTGATGATGAGCCGACGGAACTATTGCGGGCCATCCTGGCAACCGCTGTGGAGGGAATCATCACCATTAATGAGGATGGATTGATCGAGTCCGTGAACCCGGCCGCTGAACGGATGTTTGGGTATCAGGCGAAGGAGTTGGAGGGGGAGAACGTGAGCGTGCTGATGCCGGCTCCGTGGCGGGACGAGCACGATGAATACATGGCTCATTACCTGCGAACGGGTGAGCAGAAGATCATTGGGGTGGGTCGCAAGGTTAGGGCGCAAAAGAAGGACGGCACGATTTTTCCGATTGATCTGGCGGTGAGCGAGGTTCGGTTGCGTGAGCGCCGATTGTTTACGGGTTTCGTCCGCGATATCAGCGAGCGGGAGGAGACGGAGGAGCAACTGGCGGATTTGGCGCGTTCCCTGGCGGAGAAGAACAAGGAACTCGAAACCATTGTTTACGTGGCTTCGCACGATTTGCGATCGCCGCTGGTGAATATTCAAGGGTTCAGCCAGGAGTTGGCGCGGGCGTGCCGTTCTCTGCAGGGGCATTTGAAGTCCGAAGGCGCCGAGGCTTCGAATCGTGAGATGCGTCGTTTGATGAGCGAGGATATTCAGGAGTCGCTGGACTATATTCAGGCGGGCGTGGCAAAGATGGACTCGCTGCTGGCCGGATTGCTGCAATACTCCCGGCTGGGGCGGGCGGCCCTGCGCATCGAGCCGCTGGGCATGAACAGCCTGCTTGCCGGCATTGCGCAGAGCATGGATTTTCAAATAAAGAAGGCCGGGGTGGTTCTGCATATCAGCGCGCTGCCGGATGCGCGGGGAGACGCAACCCAGATCAACCAGGTGTTTTCGAACCTGCTGGGAAACGCGTTGAAATACGTGGATCCGAAGCGGCGTGGCGAGATCTGGGTGACAGGGCGGGTGGATCAAGGGCAGGCGATATACGCCGTGCGGGACAATGGAGTTGGCATTGCCCAGGCGCACCAGGGGAAGGTGTTCGAGATTTTCCACCGGCTGCATCCCGGGGCGGGGGAGGGGGAGGGACTGGGCCTGACCATTGCACAGCGCATATTGGAGCGACATCGCGGGCGCATCTGGGTGGAATCGGCGCCCGGCGCGGGGAGCACGTTTTACGTTTCGCTGCCGGCGGTGGTTTCTGCGAGAATCCAGGCATGAAGGCGATTTTTGAAGTCGTGATTTTGATCGCTGACGACGACGCGGGGCATGCGCGGTTGATTGAGAAGAACCTGACGCGCGCGGGGCTGCATAATCCGATCCGGCGTTTTGATAACGGGCAGAAAGTAATCGACTTCCTTTTCCGCCGAGGGGATGGGGAACACTTGGTTCCGGGCACTCCTTACTTACTGCTCCTGGATATCCGGATGCCGCAGGTGGATGGGGTGGAGGTCTTACGCCAGGTGAAGGAAGACTCCGAGTTGCGGAAGATTCCGGTTATTATGCTGACGACCATGGACGACCCGCGGGAAGTGGAGCGTTGCCACTCCATTGGCTGTTCCAGCTATATTGTTAAACCGGTGGATTATGAGAAGTTTGCGGAATCCATCAAGAACCTGGGCTTGTATCTATCACTGGTCAAAGTGCCGCAGAAACTGGAAACTTCCGGCGGAAGCAACCCCGCATGAGCGACGAAGCCGGCGACAAAGCCATCCTGGTGGTGGACGATGACCTGGGTTTGCTGCGCCTGATTGAAAAGGTGCTGAACCGCGAGGGATTCGCCGTGGTTACCGCGGCGTCCGGAGCGCAAGCTCGTGAGGTTTTTCGCGCGCAACGAGCGGATTTGGCGCTGCTCGACCTCAAACTTCAGGATTTTTCCGGCCAGGAACTGGTGGACCAGTTAACGTCTTGCGCCGGATTTCCGCCATTCATTATCATCACCGGGCAGGGAGATGAACGGGCCGCGGTAGAGATGATGAAGGCGGGGGCGCTTGATTACCTGGTCAAAGACAAGGAATTCCTGGGGCTTCTGCCGGCCGTGGTGGAGCGCGCCATGCGGCAGGTGGAAAAGGAGCGTCAGTTGCAGGCGGCCCAACAGCAGGTTCACCTGGTCCAAAGCGCGGTGGAGCAGGGATTCAGCGCGGTGCTTATTGCCGACGGGGATCTGCCCGATCCACTGGTGCTCTACGTCAATCCCGCCTTCCTGAAAGCTACCGGATGCACCGCCGAAAGCGTGATTGGCCGGCCCATCAGCCACCTTCCACACCTTGAGCCGCTACGAGGGCGCCTGGGGGCGGGCTTGGCTCCGGGGGAACTTTTTATGGAGGGGATTTCCAGTTTTGAAGCGGCAGGGGGCGAACGCCTCGTGGAGTGGCGTTCCAGCCCGGTCAAGGACCAGGCTGGAGTGATCGGCCATTGGCTGATCATCTTCAGGGACATTACCGAGCGGAAGCGGCTCGAACGTGAGATTCTGGAGATTAGCGACCGCGAGCGGCAGCGCATTGGACAAGACTTGCACGATGGGATATGCCAGCATCTGGCCGGGATCGAACTGATGAGCCAGGTATTGGAACAGAAACTGGCTCCGCGGTCCAAGGCGGATGCCGCGCGGGCCGGTGAGATTGCGCGGTACGTGCGGGAGGCGATCAGCCAAACCCGGTCCCTGGCTCGCGGGTTGTCGCCCGTGACGCTGGAGGCGGAGGGCTTGGAATCAGCTTTGCGGGAGTTGGCAGCCAACGCTGAGAAGATGTATGGGGCGAGGTGCGTCGTGCTGGTTTCCGGGGTGCCGGTCAAGTGTGAGTTGGGGACCGGCATTCACTTCTACCGCATTGCCCAGGAGGCGGTGTCCAACGCGTTGAAGCACGGTAAGGCATCCGAGATCAGCATCGAATTGGCGGCGTCCGATGAATGGACCATGCTAAGCGTGAGGGATGATGGGACGGGCATGCCCGGGAAGAACCCCGGCGGGGGCATGGGACTGCGCATCATGCGCTATCGCGCGGGCATCCTGGGTGGCACGCTGGCTTGGGAACCTAATCATCCCCATGGAGTGAGGGTAATTTGCACGGCGGGGCCGCTGGCTGGCCTACAAAAAATGCCAGATCGAATATGAAACGCGGGGACAACAAGAAGAGCATTTTGATTGTGGATGATCATCCGATGATGCGCCAGGGGTTGGCGCAGTTGGTCAATCATGAGGCGGACTTGGTGGTTTCCTGCGAGGCGGATAACGCGGCGCAGGCGCTCAACTTGGTGGTGGCCCGGCGGCCGGACCTGGTGTTGCTGGACATTTCCCTGCCTGATCGGAGCGGGCTGGAGTTGATCAAAGACATTCAAGTCTTTAACCCGCTCCTCCCGATATTGGCCGTTTCCATGCATGATGAAGCACTGTATGCGGAGCGGGTGCTGCGTGCCGGAGGGCGCGGCTACATCATGAAGCAGGAAGGCGGAAAGAAACTCATGCACGCAATCCGGCATGTGCTGGGAGGCCAGATTTATGTGAGCGAGCGGATGTCAGCGCGAATTCTGGAGGCGTTTTCAGGGCGGCGCAATGAGTCCGCCAGTTCGCCGGTAGAGCGCCTGAGCGACCGGGAATTCGAGGTGTTTCAATCGCTGGGGCAAGGGCAGGGCACCCGGGCCATCGCCGAGCGGCTGCGGCTCAGCGTGAAGACGGTGGAGGTTCATCGGGCGAACATCAAACGCAAGCTGGCTTTGAAAACCGGCGCCGAGTTGGTGCGTTATGCCATTCGCTGGACGGAGGCACAGCAGCCGGGGTAGGCGTTCCTGGGAAACAAAAGAATATCGGATGCGCGGCATCCTCCCTTTTGAACTGTGGCAACCGCCGCACCCAAGGCTTGCGAGGTGCTGGTGGCCTGGCTTTCCCAATAACCTCAGGTTGGCTGGCAGGCAACTGGTCCCTCTGCCCGCCTTTGAGACTTTCTATCCGGCTCACGAGGTTGCTGCTGAGGCCGGCGGTCACGAGGTGTTCTCGTTATCCGGTGGTCAGCTCGAACACCTGACCGGTG
>JBBQYD010000057.1:0-16722 GCA_038209025.1 Verrucomicrobiota bacterium
CCACCCCCACCTCCCCCGCCCCCTCCCCCCCCAACGCATGGCGCACCGCTCGCCGTTTGGGCGGCAGGGAACTTAGGCTTGCCTGGGAAGCTCGGGTGCTTCAGCTTGTGATATGCTAGAACTGCCAGCGCGTCCGGAACCTCCCCAGCCAGGGTTGACGAATTTTTCCCGTCGTTCATTCCTCAAGCGCGGCGCTCTCATTGCCGGCGCGGTGTCGCTCTCTCGATTCTTCCCCGCTGTCGATCTTCTGGCCGCGCCCCCTGGCCGCCGGCTCAATTGCGTTCTGATCGGCTGCGGTGGCCGGGGCATGAGCCATCTGGATTGGGTGGTCAGCCAGAGCAAGGACAACCTGGTCGCGATCGTGGACCCGGACGAGAAACGCATCGCCGTGGTGAAGAAATGGTTGGAGGGCAAGAAGGTGGAGGCCGCAAATCTGGCGGTGTTTCACGACTACCGGACCATGTTTGAGCGGATCGGGAAGGGGATCGACGCGGTGTTCATCGCGACGCCCAACCACCAGCATGCCTTGCCAGCGATGATGGCCATGCAACTGGGCAAAGGAGTTTTCTGCGAGAAACCCCTGTGTCATACGGTGGCGGAAGCCCGGCGCTTGCGGGCCGCCGCCCAGAAATCAAAAGCCCCCACCCAAATGGGCAACCAGGGGCACAACGAGGAGGGCTACCGCCGGTTATGCGAGTTCATCTGGGGCGGGGTGGTCGGCCACATCCGCGAAACTCATAGCTGGACTGATCGCGCCAATGGCGGCAGCGGTCCGCGCCCGCCCTATCTGCCTGTGCCCGAGGGGTTGCATTGGGACGAGTGGATTGGGCCGGCTCCCTTCCGCAAATTTCACTCAGACCTGCACCCTCATGAGTGGCACGGCTGGTATGATTTCGGCAACGGGTCCATCGGCAACATGGGATGCCATGTGCTCGACGGCGTGTTTTGGTCGCTCAAGGTCGAGCATCCCGAAAGTTTTGAAATGGAAGAGGTGCGGGACGGAACCAGCGAACGGTATCCCAGCGGTTGCCGCATTCGCTTTGATATCCCCGCGCGCGGCGATCTTCCGCCGCTGAAGGCCTATTGGTATGAGGGGCTGAAAAAAGATGGGCCTGCCGCTCTCGAAGGAAAGCGTTCCGCCCGCGGCAAGGGGCGCAACTTGCCGCCCATCTTGGAGGAACTGAAGAAGCGGTATCCCGACGAGGAATTCGAATCGAACGGCACCGTGTATATCGGGGACCAGGGGGTGCTTTACACCGGCACCTACGGCGGGCGCATGCATGTGCTGCCGTTTGAAAAAATGCAGCAGATGAAACAACCTGCCCGGTCGCTGCCGCGCCCCAGCAACGTCATGATGGATTTTATCGGTGCCTGCCGTGAAGGCCTCCAACAGACCGCCGCCGCCTTCGATTATGGCGCGCGATTGACTGAATTCACCTTGCTGGGCAACCTGGCTCAGCGAGCCGGAGTCGGCCAAAAGGTGGAATGGGACGGCCAGGCGGCGCGGGTCAGGAATTTGCGCGAACTCAATGCCTGGATTGACCTATCAGCGCGCCCGGGTTGGACCGCCTAAACGGCCTCGTCCTGGATGGGGACCGGGTGCCCGGGGGCGGCAATCGCCACATACACCACTTCCGCCTGGGTGACACGCACAGTCTCATGCGGCGGACTGTGCCGCTTTGAGTCCACCGTTATCCGCACCGTAATGGAGGTGGTTCCGATCCGCACCAATTCCGAGTAGAAGCTGACCAAATCGCCCACAAACACCGGGGCAATGAACTTCACCTCGTGCATGGCCACAGTCACAATCTTTTTGTCGGTGTGTTTGCGGGCTTCCACGGTCCCGGCCTGGTCTATGTAGCTGAGAATGATGCCCCCAAAAATGGTCCCCAGCGGATTGGTGTCCGCGGGCATCATCACGACCCGGATGGCGGGTTGGAAGTCGCTTGTCATTGAGGCATTATGGCGCGTTTCCCCTGTTTGCGCCAGCCCGGGTACCAGTGCTCCGCGGGAGGGTGCGCCGGTTCAAAGCGCGTGGACCGGTGCGTGCCGCCGCCATGATTCGCAGACTTTTGGTTGGTCCAAGGCTGTGCTATACTGGCTCATGAATTTTATTCGGTTCAGTCTGATTTGCGGGTCGCTGGGGCTCCTCCTCGGTCACGCGGCTCTGGCCGCTTCCAATTCGCCAATCGCGACCGCCGCCGCTCCGTCCAATGCCATCAAAACCAATAGTGCCATGGAAAACTTCAAGAAACCTTCCGCCGATGAACTGAAGAAGAAGCTGACGCCAACGCAGTATAAAGTGACCCAGCAGGCGGGCACCGAACCCCCGTTTAGCAATGAGTTCTGGGACAACAAAAAGCCCGGCTTGTATGTCGATATCGTGTCCGGGGAGGCGCTGTTTAATTCGTTGGATAAATTCGATTCTGGTTGCGGCTGGCCCAGTTTTACCAAGCCAGTGCCTGGCAAAGAACTCGCGGAGAAGAAAGACGTCAGCCTGGGCATGGAGCGGGTTGAGGTGCGATCTAAAACGGCCGATTCCCACCTGGGCCATGTGTTCAAGGATGGTCCCGCCCCCACCGGGTTGCGATATTGCATTAACTCGGCTTCGCTACGATTCATTCCTCTGGCAGAGATGGAGAAGGCGGGTTACGGGGCCTACCTTGAGCCGTTCAAGCAGGCCGGGCTTTACAAAGAACCCGCCGGCAAATGATTTTTTGGGGGGCGGTCGAGCGCTCCGACCCGCCGTCCATCGGGTGGCTGGGTAGCCGCGAATCGGTTGCCCTGCCCGCCACCCGCAACCGCCAGCCGATTTGCGGCAAGGCCTCGTGGGTGGAGAACCGTGGTGTGCAGGCGGGCATCGGGTCCAGCCCGGATTGATTGCTCGCACCACCATCTCCCGCTTTGACCTGGAACGATACTTCCGTATGCTCATTTGCATGCAACAGGCAAATACAGGGAGGCGCCCGCGACACCCCGGCCGCCTCATGCTTCAAACCTTCGGGCTGGCCTGCCTCGCCATCAACGGTTTCCCCCAGGGCATCAGCCTTTCGAGTTCCCTTTCCGCGCCCGACAAAGTGGTCTTGCGCTGGGAGGCGTTGCCCGCGGCCCAGGGTTACCGGGTTGAATACCGCGATGCCCTGGCGGGGTCGCCCTGGCTGCCGTGCCCATGGCAGGATCAGTGGCCGGTCACCAATCTTGCCTGGACCAACGACGGGAACTCCGGCCCGGCCAGATTCTATCGTCTGATGGCCCTGACCAGCGCGCGCGGCGCGGTGGTTTCCTCCGCGATCATCGGCAGCTACACGGCGGCGCAACTCGGGGCGCTCTTCGCGGTGAATTACATCCCCATCACACCCATGTATGCCGTGACGATATATGCGGTGAATTACCAAACCGTCAGCGCGGATGGCGCGCCCGCCCGCGCTTCCGGGGCGCTGGTGATACCGCAAAATGCCGGGCGATCGCTTCCCTTAATGAGCGCTGCGCATGGCACCGTCGTGCTAACCAACCAGGTGGCCTCTCGAAATTCCGGCGACATTCTGCTGGGGGCGGCGTGGGCTTCCATTGGCTACGCGACCGCCCTCCCGGATTACCTTGGGCTCGGGTCGAGCGCCGGCCTGCATCCTTACGTGCATGCGCGCTCGGAGGCCACCGCCGCGATTGATCTCCTGCGTGCCTCGCGCAATCTTTGCGCCCAATGGAATGTGCCGCTGAACGGGCAGGTGTTTCTGGCGGGTTATTCCCAAGGCGGCCATGCCACCATGGCGGCGCATCGCGAAATCGAGCGGTATTATGCCGGCGAATTCTCGATCACCGCCTCCGCGCCCATGGCTGGCCCCTACGATCTTTCGGGAGCCACGATGACTGCGCTGCTGCAAACCAACCAGGCCTACATCAGCCCGTGGTACATCCCTTACCTGATCCTGGCCTACAACTCCGTTTACCGCCTGTATCCGGATATCTCACAGGTCCTCAAAGCACCCTATGCAACGGCGTTGCCGCCGCTGTTCGACGGACAGCATTCGGGCGAGCAAATCGACGACGCCATGCCCCCGGTTCCCAGCGAGATATTTCACCCCCTCTTCCTGGAGGAATTCAGGACCAACTCAGCGCATCCGTTCAAGCTGGCGCTCCAGCGCAATGATCTGTACGACTGGCGTCCGGTGGCGCCCCTCCGCCTGTTCCACAGCGCCGGTGACACCACCGTGCCATACTCAAACTCAGTCATCGCCCGGAACACGTTTCATACCAATGGAGCGACCCAGGTCCTGCTGGTCGATCCCTACCCGGCCGGCAATCACAGCACCGGGGCGCTCCCCTGTTTCATCGCCGCAAAGAACTGGTTCGAAACTTTCCGGAACTAGACCAAAGGCAAGCAATGACCATCACATCCCCTTGAGCGGCGTGCCTCCGTCGGCGGCTGTTCCCGGTTTCTTCGCCACCTTACGCGCCAGTTTCCTCTTTAACTTAAGCGCTAACTTTTTTGCCAGTTGCTCCGCCAGTAATTTTTCCAGCTTTTGTTCCAGAAAATCTCGCAACTCTTGCCAGAGCGCACGTTTTGCATAGATGAACGTGTAAATCCCGCTACATCCCGGCCCCCCGCCTTCCCACGAACTCCCCTCCACGGCCACCAATGACGGGAAGTATCGCGCGTAATGGTCCAGGAAATCGCTCGGCGATCCATCGCGTAATCGCGGATGGCGGAGGCACAATTCCTTCCAGAGTTGCTCCGTTCCGGCCTTTTCCATCAACTGCCCCATCGTCATATCGTCACCGTGGAGCAACAGATGCTCGCATTCACCGTCTTCGTCGTTATTAACCCCGCATACAGGGCAATGCATTGCTTCATTCATAGTTTTACCTGTTGTTCCCGAGGCAAGTTGCGTTTGCCGAATTGACTGTGGACGCCAAACGCGTCATTCATGGTCCTCATATCGAGGCGATCCATTTTTCAAACACGCTCTTTGGCAAAAGCCAAAACCACTCCCGATGCTGACACGCAAAGAACTATGGCAAGATTAAGGGGAGGCTCCGGAAACTCAAGCTGCTTGGGTGTCATAAAAATTGCGGGCGGTACCCGGTGGGGCAAATCGCGTGGCCGGAGCGCAGTAACCGCCGCGGTTGGGATGGATCGGGATTGCCGAATCAGGAGAAATGCGTCAAGCTACAGAACCTTGAAAGCGTTACGCATTTGGTTTTCTCTCATCCTGTTGGCGGCTCCCGGCTCCTGGGTTGTTCCGTTGCGGGCAGCCGAGCCTGTCGTCATCTCCACCCCGCATCTCCAGGTCGCCATCGACAAGCAATCTGGAGCGTTACTGCAATTGCGGGATCGCACAACCGGCTTTGAGATGCTCGAAGACGTCCCTCAGACAACCCCGCTTTGGCAATTGGAACTGGCAGGAGGAACCACCATTTTCACCGGCACCAACGCCCGCTCATTTCGTTGCGAACGACTGGAAGGCAAGCCGGCAGGTCTAAGAATGGTTTGGCGGGATTTTGGCGCGGCACATCCGGGCCTGCAAGTGGAGGCCCGGGTGCGCCTGGATAAAGCGCTGCCGCTGAGCCATTGGCAATTTCGGGTGGCGGGAATCCGCCATGGAGAGTTGCGCAAAGCGCGGTTCCCCCAGGTTCCCGGCCTCCGAGCACAAGCCAACGAATACCTGGCCGTGCCAATGTGGATGGGACAGGTGATGTCCGAACCGCGCAAGACCCTGCCGGGAAAGGCAGGCAAAGGCCAGCGTCACGAGTGGGCTTATCCCGGGCTGTTGTCGATGCAATGCCTCGCCTACTATGGGGAAGGTGGAACCGGCCTGTACGTGGCGTGTGACGACACCTCAGCCTTTCGGAAAACGTTTGCGGTATCCAGCGACGCGGCTGGGCACGTGACCTGCGACCTTTCGCACCTGCCTGAAACCGGTCCAGCCTCCGACACGAGCTGGCAGATGCCCTACCAGGTGGTGCTGGGCACGTTCCAAGGTGATTGGATCACGGCGGCGGAACGTTATCGGGCGTGGGCCACCAACCAGGTGTGGGCCAAGGAAAGCCGCCTTGCGCAGGCCCAGGTTCCGGAGTGGATTCTCAATACCGGCCTGTGGGTCTGGAATCGCGGGCGGTCCGACCAGGTGCTGACTCCCGCGTTGGAACTTCAGCAAAGGCTGAATATGCCGGTCAGCGTGTTCTGGCATTGGTGGCACGGTTGCTCTTACGATGCCGGATTCCCCGAGTATTTGCCCCCCCGGGAAGGCAAGGAGCCGTTCATCAAAGCCATGTCGAATGCCCACGCGCACCAGGTCCGGGCGCTGGTGTATATGAACCAGCGGCTCTGGGGCACCACGACCAGGAGCTGGACAAACGAGGGCGCCGAGCCTTGGGCGGTCAAAGGTCCAGACGGCAAAATCCACCCGGAGGTCTATAACACCTTTACGAAGGAGCCCTGCGTGTCGATGTGCATGGGCACGCCTTTCTGGCGGAACAAATACGCGGGATTGGCCGAGCAGGCGGTGCGCGGGTTGGGGGTGGATGGGATCTACATGGATCAGGCTTGTACCAGCCTGGCCTGTTACGATCCGGCGCATCATCACCCCCCGGGCGGCGGCGCTTACTGGATTCAGGGGTTCAGGACCATGTCCCAGGATATCCGGCGGAGGGTTCAGCCCGCCGACGGGGCAAGGGGGGCGATCGGTCTGGCGGGCGAGGGCTGCGGCGAGCCGTGGCTGCCATACCTTGATTTGATGCTGAGCTTGCAGGTCAGCAAAGAGCGGTATGCCGCGCCCGATGGCTGGGAGACCATCCCATTCTTTCACGCGGTGTATCACGCGTATGCCGTTTTGTACGGAAATTATTCATCACTCACCATGCCTCCATATGACGAGCTTTGGCCGGCGGCCTTTGCCCCCCAGGAACCGCTCAAGCTCCTGGACCGGAAGTTCTCACGCCAGTTCCTCATGGAACAAGCCCGCGCCTTCGTTTGGGGGCAGCAGCCAACCATTGCCAACTTCCAGCCCAGCCACCTGCAGGATCGGCGCGCCGAAATGGATTATGTGCTGAACCTGGCCGTCATCCGTCGCCTGGCTGGAGAATACCTGCTGCGCGGTTCCTACCTGCGTCCGCCGCAGGCAGACGCACCGGAAGCCATTCTGGACATGTCGCGGCTGTCGATCTATGCCGGGCAGCAAGGCGGGTTGACCAGCTTTCAGCAGCGCTTTCCGCTGGTGATCTCCGGCGCGTGGCGGTCTCCAGGCGGCAGCGTGGCTGTCGCCCTGGCCAGCATCGCCGACGAACCCCTTGCGTTGAACTTCAAGGTGGATACGGACTATTACCGCATCTCGCGAAAAGCCGAGGTTTACCGCTTGGATGCCCAGGGACGGACAGATTTAGGCGTCCTTCCTCGAGATCGGCGAGTGAGCATTACACTGCCGGCGCGCGGAGCCTGTCTGATCGAATTCACCTCGGCGCGGAAGGGGCAGTAGCGGTTTCACGCGCGCATCGGTTTCGTTCGCCCCTTCCGGGGACTCGTCGGTGCTTTTTGGGTTCGAAACCCGGCCATCAAATGCCGGGTTCTTTCTGGTGCGCCCCGCCGGGCCGCAAACCACCCTGTCATCGGCCGAGCGGCACGAATTCGTGCCGCGGGGGTTGGTTTTTTCCGATGCGCCAGACGCGGAACCCAAAGGGCCGTTTGTCAAAGTTCTCACTCGTGGTTTCGGAGGCCACGATGGGAATGCCCCCGTATTCAAGGAGGAGCGTTTTGTGGGCGTGCCCGACGAGCACTGCCACGACCCCGCAACGCTTGAACAAGTCCAGCAACTCGGTTCGCTTCTCCACCGCCAGATTAAAGTAGGCTTCCGGTTCGCCGGGGGCCTGTTCAAAGGGGGGATAATGACAAACCACCACAACTGGCTGCCGCTTGCGGGCGGCGGCCTGGAGGGTCTGTTTGAACCAGGCATCGTGTTTTTCGGATTCACCGGCCACCTCGGCCTTCCACAACTGGGTATTGGCAACCACAAAGACAAAGCCCTGATGCGCGAAGGAGTAGTAATCCCGGCCCATAAACTGCCGGTACGTTGCCAGGCTGGCGGGGGTCGGAGTGTTGCCGATATCGTGGTTTCCAGGCGCGCAATGCAGGGGCGCGTTTAGCAGGGCTCCGGCCGCCTTGAAATCGCGAAACGACGTTTCATCCGCGCGGTTTACCAGGTCCCCGCACACGACGGTAAAATCCGGACGTATCTCGTTGATCTGCCTCGTGGCTTGCCGCAGCCGGCCAAGCTCGGCGTCATAATCTCTGAACCCGATTTGCGGATCACATAGTTGCACGAAGGTGAAGCCTTGATCGGAACTGGCTGCCGGACGCAAGCCCCGACAACCGCAGCTCAGCGTCAGCAGCAGGGACAGGGCGCATGAAAACGCCAGGCCGGTGGGTGAAGGGCATCGTTTCATGAGGTCATCAAAAGCATTGAATGTTCTGCCGTTGCGAAACGGTGGCCCCCTCCAGCGCATATAAGCGGTCAAGCAGCCGGGTCTTGAAATCGCACGGCCCCGCGCATCCCTCCGCCGCGAGCTCAGCCGCAATCTCGTAACACACGAGCGCGCTGGCGGCCGCCGCGCACAGGTTTTTCTCCACCGCCGCAAACGCCCCGATCACCGATGCGGCCATGCAGCCCGTGCCGACCACGTTCGTCATGAGCGGGTGCCCGTTGTTCACCAGGCAGGTGACAGATCGGTCAGCAACCACGTCCTGCCTGCCGGTGATCACCACGGTCGCCTCGTGGGTCCGGGCGAGCGCACGCGCCAATTCCGCCAGGTCGGCATTCACCTGTCCGGCATCCACTCCCCGCGTGCTCACCGTCAGACCGGCTACGCGAGCTATCTCCGATTGGTTGCCTTTGATGACATCCACGCGGAAGGTCTCCAGCAGCTCCCGGCAGGTTGCGTCGCGCAGCCGCGTGGCGCCCGCGCCGCAGACGTCCAGGATTACCGGGATGCCTCGCTGATTGGCGCTGTTGCCCGCCAGCTTCATGGATTCCACCAGCCCGGCGGTCAGCGTCCCGATGTTCAATACGAGCGCGGAGGCGATCTGCGCCATGTCCGCCACCTCTTCGGGCGCGTGGGCCATGACCGGGGACGCCCCCAACGACTTCACCACCTGCGCGCAATCATAGATGGTCACCCAATTTGTCAGGTGATGCACCAGGGGTTTCTGAATTCTAACCCTGGTCAACAATTCAGCCGGAGAAAAATTCATGAACTCATTTACCGCCCGCGGGCGCGAAGGAATCTGGACCGCCTCAGCTCTTTTTCACCGTTCCAAATACTTTCTGGAGCAGGTCCGAGGCGCGCGCCGCCGGGTTCTCCCGGATGCGCTTTTCTTCGTCCGCCACCATTTTGAAAAGCCCATCCGCGGCCTTCTGGGTTACGTAGGCATCGATATCCATGGACTCAGCATTCAAGAAAGAACCGCCCAACGAGCCCAGCATCCCGCCCGGTTTAGCACGCTCCACCAACCGCTTATAGGCCGTGGTCACCCCCGCGTTTTCGGTTGCTGTCTGCACGATGGGGCGAAACTTCGCCAATAGATTTGTCTCGGTTGTCCGGCGGAAATATTGCGTCGCGGCGTCCTTCGGGCCTGACAAAATGGCCTTGGCATCCGTCATGTTCATGCCTTTTATGGCATCGCCGAAAATGCCTGCTGCCGCAGGGACTGCCTGCTCCGCGGCGCGGTTCATCGTGAGCACAAAATCATCGGCGAGTTTCTCCTGCTTGAGCTTGCGCAACGTACGTTCCACGGTGCGAAGCGACTCCGGCAGGGGAATTTTCACAGCGGCATTTGTCAAAAAACCGCCCTCCTGGCCGAGTCGCTGCACCGCCTGCCGCACCCCCCCGTCCAGCGCCTCCTTGAGCCCGGCGATCACCTGGTCCTCGGACAAGGCGCCCAGGGCGCTGGCGTTGGCCGTGGCGACTTGATTCGAGGCTCCCTTTCGCAATCCCAGTGAATCCAGCAAGCCCGCCGTTGCCACCCCCGCCACCGCGAGCAAACCCAACATGACAATGATCGCTTTCATTAAGCGGAACGTGGCCCAATCATTCGTGTTCCGCAATCCTTATTGCACTGTCGAATCGGCTGCCGATGGAAGGTGTTTCCGGGCGCTGAGGGCAGGCCCCCCCGGTTGGAGCGAGCCAAACCACCCGCGCGGCGAGCGGTCCAAAGTTTCTATTTTAATTTGCTTGGCATTGCCCTGCTCCCCGGTAATATCCAACTGGCACTCGCAGATCGTTGAAAGTTGTAGTAGCAGCGGCTAACAGCGCGTGAACATGTCCTCTCAATTGGAATGCCCGGTGGTGGTTGACCCCCCGAAGGTCCCGGCAGGTCGTCGTGGGACCTTGCTGATCGTGGATGACGAGGACGGTCCCCGGCAGTCTCTCCGGATCGTCTTCAAGGACGACTACAATATCCTTTTGGCGTCAGACGGCCCCACCGCCATTCAGCTTGCGCAGAAAAATCCGGTGGACGTGGCCATTCTCGATATTCGCATGGCGGGGATGTCGGGCATTGAGGTTTTGGAGCGGCTCAAGTTTGTGGACTCGAATATCGAGGTGATCATGATGACCGCGTTCGAGACGACGGATACCATGCGGCAGGCCTTGCGGTTGCGCGCCTGCGATTACATCAACAAACCTTTCGATTTGTCCACCATGCGCGCTGCCGTGAGCAACGCCATGCAGCGGCGGACGCTGGAGAGCGAAATTCATACGAACGCCGAGAAACTCCAGGACCTGCTGAACGAATTGCAGAGCCAGAAAATCGATGAGCAAATGGCCCAGACCCGGGGCGAGATTTACGCCAGCATCATTCACGACATCAACGGCCCGTTGACCGTCATTTCCGGGTTTATACAGTTGATGAACCAGCGAATCGGCTCGGCCACCCGTTTGGAGGTGGAGGACCTGGAGTTCATCAAGGACCGGTTGAGGACCATCACGCGGCAGGTCACCAACTGCATCGAGATCTCGCGGCGTTACCTCGGCTTTTTGCGTCGGCAAACCGACGAGGCTCCCCGCGTGGGAGTGAACCAGTTGCTGGTTGACCTTGGTCATTTGGTCAGGGTGCATCCGGCGCGGCAGACCCATCATTTCAACATCCACCCGCTGGCGGAAGACATCGGGGTGCGGATGAACGGCACGGATGTGATCCAGGTGCTGCTGAACCTGACGGTGAATGCCTTTCAATGCAGCGACCAGCAGCATGGGGTGGATATCGAGGCCACGGTGCTGCCCGAGGCGCTGGAGCTCACCTCCCTCAAAGACAGCGCCCAGGACCGTTTTCTTAACATGGAGCGTTTTGAAAACATTGCGCCGCTGCTGGCCCTGACGGTGCAGGACACCGGTCCCGGCATTCCGCCGGAGGTGTTGCCCAAGATTTTCGAGCCTTACTTCTCCACCAAGGGCAGCCGTCAGGGAACGGGGCTGGGGCTGAATATTGTGCAGCGGTTGGTCCGGGAGGCCAAGGGCGCCCTGCAAGTTCACACCACCCCGGGCGAGGGGACGGTGTTTACGGTATATTTGCCGGCGGTCCAACTGGCCAAGGCCTGAGGCGTTATTCCCACTCGATAGTGCCGGGGGGCTTGCTCGTGATATCGAAGCAAACCCGGTTCACACCTTTCACTTCGTTGATGATGCGGCTGGAGAGCTTCTCCAGCAATTCATACGGCAGCTTGACCCAGTCCGCCGTCATGCCGTCCTGGGATTCCACCGCGCGCAGGGCAATGGTGTAGTCGTAGGTCCGTTCGTCGCCCATGACACCGACGCTGCGCACCGGGAGGAGCACGGCAAAACTCTGCCAGATTTTATAGTACCACCCACTGCTCTTCATCTCCTCCACCACCACCGTGTCGGCATTATTCAGGATGCTCAGGCCGGCCGGCGTAACTTCACCGAGGATGCGCACCGCGAGCCCGGGCCCGGGGAATGGCTGGCGCAGCACAATTTCGCGCGGCAAACCCAGTTCCAGCCCCAGTTCCCGCACTTCGTCCTTGAACAGGCACTTCAGCGGCTCCACCAGTTCGAACTTCATTCGCTTGGGCAGCCCGCCAACATTGTGATGGCTCTTGATCATGGCCGCCGGATTTCCGGCAATCGGCACCGACTCGATGACATCGGGGTAAAGCGTGCCTTGCGCCAAAAACCTCGCTTTGCCCGCACGCCGGGTGGCCCGCTGAAAAACCTCAATGAACGTGCGCCCGATGATTTTCCGTTTGCGCTCGGGATTGGTGACGCCCTTCAACCGGGTGAGGAACAGGCGCGAGGCATCCTCGTATTGAAGCTTCAAACGGAAATGGCGGCCAAACACTTCCCGGACGACTCCCGCTTCGCGTCCCCGGAGCAAGCCGTTATTGACGAAGATGCAGGTGAGTTGATTGCCGATGGCCCGGTGGATCAGGGCGGCGGCTACGCTGGAATCCACTCCGCCGCTCAAACCAAGAATCACCTTCTCCTCGCCCACCTGGGCCCGAATGGCTTCCACCGCGATATCGATGTAGCCATGCATGGTCCAGTTCTTGCCGCATCCGCAAATGCTGTGGACAAAGTTACTGAGGATTTCCTTTCCCCTGGGGCTGTGCGCCACTTCCGGATGAAACTGCAATCCGAACATTTTGCGCGCGTGATTCTCCACCGCCGCGAACGGCGAGTTTTCGCTCACGGCCACGGATTTAAACCCTTTCGGGAGGCGGGTGAGCTTGTCGCCGTGGGAATTCCAGACTTGCAGGGATTCTGGCAGGTTGGCAAACAAGGCGCAGAAGCTGTCTTTGACGGTCAGTTGGCCTTTGCCGTACTCGCGTTTCAACCCCGGCTCCACCTTGCCGCCCAGGAAATGGCCCAGCAACTGCAAGCCGTAGCAGATGCCCAGCACGGGCAGCCCGAGCTTGAAGACGCCCGGATCGGGCAGGGGCGCATCAGGCGCATAAACGCTGGAAGGTCCACCGGAGAGAATGATGCCCCGGGGTTGCATTTTGGCGATTTCGGCGGCCGGCGTGTCATAACGCACGATGACCGAATACACATTGCACTCACGAACGCGCCGCGCGATGACCTGCGTGTATTGCGACCCAAAGTCTAAAATGACGATCTGCTCAATCATGAAGGGAGATTAAATGCCCGGCGGGAGACCATTTGGCGAGCCAAATGTCGCCGGATTCCGGCTGGGCAGGATCGCAATGACCGGCCGCCGGTTACTGGCGGATCACCTTGACCTTGCCCGTGGAGGCGTCGTAAACGAGTTTCATCCCGTAAGGCGCCGCGGGAACCTGCGGCAGGTATTTCTCCTGCACCAGCTCGTTGAGGTCCTTCGGGAAACGGTCGTGGTCCACTTTGAAGGTCTGAATCGCCTGGTTGATCGAGGCGACTTCCGTGACCTTCCCGGCGGTTTTCTGCGCTTTGTCCAGGGCTCCCAGGTAATCGGCTGGAGCGGTCATGGGGCTGGTGGTGGCGGCGTTGGTTTCGGCGGCTTTCTTGCCGTCCGTCTGCTCGCCGCAGCCGGTCAGCCCCGCGGCCGCCGCCACGGCGAGAATGGGGGTCCAAAGGGATTTCATAATCACCCAAATAAAAGAGCCGGGCAAACAGCTGCCCGGCGTGATAGCCTCAAATTGTCAGGCTGCGACTACTGGTTGGTGGTCGTCGTGCTGTTGGTGCTGACCGGCGGCTGATCAGGGCTCGCCGGCTTGTTGTCACAGCCGGTCAAACCAAAACAAGCAACCAAAGCGAATAGAGCAATAAGGGTATATATCCGTTTCATGTTGACGCTAACCTTGACCAAAAATCTGATTTCGACAAGCAAAAAATTCAGGGGGGGTATCCGGCAAATACCCCATGGCTGAGGAAGAACGCTGTGGCTGGTTCAGCCCGGCTTCGGTCCGGCGGGCAACTCCCGGGCGAGTTCGCGGGCCAGCCTGATCAGGTCCAGGTCGGTTAAAAGGTCCCCAAACCGGAAGTCTGGCATTCCACTTTGTTGTTGCCCAAGGAGTTCTCCAGGTCCTCTGAGGGCCAGGTCCGCTTCGGCAATGCGGAAACCATCGTTTGTTTGCTCCAGGACTTTGAGGCGCCGCAGCCCGTCCGTTTGGGGGCCGGCCACGAGCACGCAATAGGATTCGTGCGCCCCGCGTCCTATGCGGCCGCGCAACTGGTGCAGTTGCGCCAATCCGAATTGCTCCGCGTTCTCGATCACCATGACGGTGGCGTTGGCCACATCCACACCCACCTCAATGAGGGAGGTGGCCAGCAGTATCTGAATCGCGTTTGAGCGGAACGCTGCCATCACGCTTTCCTTCTCGGCGGGCTTGAGCTGGCCATGCAACAGCCCGCAACGGTGGGGGGCCAGGGCCTTGACCCACGTCTCGAACTCCCGCGTCACGGCTTTGGTGTTGCCGTCGGTTTCTTCCACGCGTGGGTAAACCACGTAGGCCTGGCGGCCTTCCGTCAGCTTTGATTTGATGAAACCACGCACCTCCGGCAGGCTCTCCGCCCCCCGCAGGAACGTGCGAACGCGTCCCCGGCCAGGCGGCATTTGGTCGATGACCGACACATCCAGATCTCCGTACAAAGTCAGGCCGAGCGTGCGCGGGATGGGCGTGGCCGTCATCACCAGCAGGTGCGGGTAATGGCCTTTGCGCAGCAGTTCCTCGCGCTGTGCCACCCCGAATTTGTGCTGTTCGTCGATGATGACCAAGCCGATGTTCTCCAGGGCAAAGCCGGCCTGGACCAGCGCATGCGTGCCAATGACCAGGGACACCGGCGCCGGCGGGGGGGCGGTGGGTGGGTGGCTGTCCGGCGTGCTGTTCCGCAGGGTTTTGCGGGAGCCGGTATGGAGCTCCACACCCACCTGCAGCCCGGCAAACCAGCGCGAAAAGTTCTGGTAATGCTGCGCCGCCAGGATCTCTGTGGGCGCCATCAAAAGGACGTTGCACCCGCTTTCGAGCGCCATTAACGCGCAACAAGCCGCCACCACCGTTTTGCCGGACCCGACGTCGCCCTGGAGCAGGCGGCGCATGGGGTGCGGGCCGGAGAAGTCTTTGCGCAATTCGCGGAGCACCTCCGTTTGGGCGGCGGTCAAGGCAAACCCGAGGCGTTTGAGAAACGGTTTGATCAGGCGGTTATCGCTGCGGCAGGGCGGGGTGATGGAGCGTGCCTCAAACCGCATCCGCCGCGCGCGCATTTGCCGCTGCAGGCCGATGAACTCATCCAGCGCCAGACGCGCACGGGCGCGCTCCACCTGGGGCGGCGACTCGGGAAAGTGCAACTGCTGAATGGCTTCGGCTCGGCTTGGAAATGCCGGGCGGTTTGCGCCCAGCGGCCATTGAGCGCGCGCGCTGAGTTGCAGCTCGGGCCAGGTCTCCGCGATGTTCCCGCGGAACCGCTCCAGGGTTCTCCAGATCAGGCTCCGCAACCACCGCTGGGAGACACCTTCGGTCAATGGATAAATGGGGGTGATCCGGCCAAAGTGGATGAACCGGTCCTCGCCGGGATCGATGACCTCGGTTTCCGGATGATCCATCAGCCTGGGTTTGGCGGAAATGACCTTGCCATAAACCACCAGCTCATCGCCCTTGGCAAAATACCGCTCCATGAATGGCTGGTTCCACCAGCGACAGTGCAGGCGCGCGGTGCCATCATCCAGGATCAGTTCATAGATGGACTTCGTGCGCCGCGCAAACCACTTCACCCCGCAGGCGATGATCTGGCCGCGCGTGGTGGTGGCGGCGCCCGCTTCCAGTTCACGGATGGTGCGCATGGCGCGGCGGTCTTCGTGGCGGTTCGGACGGTGCAGCAGCAGGTCCTCAACGGTGCGAATGCCCAGGCGGGAAAGCTGGGCGGCACGCTCCGTCCCAACCCCGAAAAGGATCGTTGCGGGCGCGCCGGGAAAGTCTGGTTTATGCACCGGGCTGCTCACCGCCGGCAAGCATAAATCCTCCGGGAGCCCAAAAGCGATTTTAAAGCACTTGGGCTGCCCGGGCGCCGCCCGCGGCCATCCGGCCATTGATGTCTCCCCGTTCCCGGGGTAAGTATTGACTGTCGCAGGTACGAACGGCACCTGTATTCCATATCCTACATCAGTGCCGAGGTGGTGTTCGCAGGCGGGGTGGTCAAGCAGTGGCGAACCTTCCCCCCGACCGCCCAATTAGTGAGCTGGGCGCCCGCTCACTTCCCGCATGATGGCGAGAGTGTCCTGAGCCATCTTTTCCGCCGAAAACCATCGGCGGGCGGCGACCCGGGCGGCTTCCCCCAACCGGCGGGCTTTTTCGTCGTCAGTTAAGAGATCCTCCAACGCCGCAGCGAGCGACGCCGGGTTTTCGGGGTCGCACAAGACGCCCGCGCCGGATAATTCCACCAGTTCTGGAAACGCGGCGGTTCGCGGTTGAACCACCGGCAACCCCGCGGCCCAGGCTTCCGCGAGGTACAACCCAAAAGCTTCCCCATACCTTGCGGGCACGGAGAAGACTGAGAGCGATTTCAGGAACTCAAGCTTGGCCGCGCGGTCCAGGTTGGGATGAAACTCGACCTCGTGCTCCAGCCCCGCCGCCTGCAGCCGCCGCCGCTGTTCCGCCACCACCGGCTCATCGGAGGGCACGCAGCTGCCACCGATTTTAAGCCGTGTTTGACCAACCCGGTTCCTCTGCCGAAGCAGGATGTAGGCCTCCACGAGCGTGTCGAGACCCTTCTCGCGGCACATCCGGG
>JBBQYD010000058.1:0-16713 GCA_038209025.1 Verrucomicrobiota bacterium
CAAACAGCCGCAGACGAATTCGCCCATCCAGCGGCTTCAATGAGCCTTTTTGGTTTTGGCAGGAAAGTTCCTGGTTTTTGACATCATACGTGACCAGCACCCCCCGCAAGTTGAAGCTGATCCCGGCAGCGTCGGCCAGAGCAATGTCGGCTGTCACTTCCATCAGTTCCTCCCGCAAGCCCGCCAGCGGATTTTCGCCAGGCCGGAGCGCCTGCGGTTTCAAGTGTTGGACGCCCGCGCGCAGGGATTCCAGTTCCTTAACCGGGCTGGACATGACCCTGAGGCCGGCGTCGGTGGTGATGAGTTTCAGTTCAACCGGAAGGCCCATCATCTGATTGAAGGGCATGCCACGATGAACCTCCGCATTATGCCCGGTCATTCTCCCCCAGGGTATGAGAATGCGGCGTCCATCCGCGGCTGGGATGTCATTAAAGGTTTGGGAGGCATACCAGGCATTGCCGCGCTGCAGTTCATGCGGACCCGACTCGGATACAAAGTTCGTTCCGTCAAAAGCTCCGATCAGATAAAGCCCCTTGGCCCCGTAGAAAATCCAACGGGTGTCCCGCTTGTTGCCATCCACCGGAAGCTCGAAGAACTCCGGGCATTCACCGTCTCCGGCAAGGGTCACGCCGCCAAGTTTTTCCCACTGCTTTAGGTCGGGCGAGGCGAACAAGGCGTAGCTATCATTATCCAGGTAGAGCGCCATGACCCACTTTTTCCCCGGTGCGTGCCAGATGACTTTGGGATCGCGATTGTGGCCAACCAGGTGCGGCAGCACGGGGTTCCCCGGGTACTTTGTCCAGGTGCGTCCGCGATCATTGCTGAAGGCGAGCCCTTGAGTGAATGGCTCGCCGGCGGCGGTGAACATGGCGACCAGGGCCGGGCCATCGCCGGTCTGAAAGGCCGCCGTGTTGTTCCAATCCACAACCGCCGAACCCGAATACATGGTGCCGTGTTGATCGGGATACAGGGCAATGGGCAGTTCGCGCCAGTGGACCAGATCACGGCTGACCGCATGACCCCAATGCATGTTCCCCCAGGCCCAACCATAGGGATTATGTTGAAAGAACAGGTGATACTCGCCTTCATAAAAGACCAGGCCGTTGGGATCATTCAGCCACCCACGCCGGGAGGTGAAGTGAAACTGGGGGCGCAACCGTTCATGATAAACGTCCTCGGAACCTTTAATCTGGTCCGTTTGATCAATCGATTTCAGGCCGGCCGAATTCTCCGGGAGCCGGTCCACCTGGAGGGTTAGCTGCTGGCCCGCAAAAGGCGCTAAATCCAGATACGCCCACCAGTCCGGTGTATCATCTGCCAGTTCAATGTCGAAATTCCGCCCGGCCCGCTCGTTGGCGAGGAGGGTCATGCGCCGCTTGGCTGCGCCGTCTTTAACCGGCAGGTTCAGGTAACGCCGGGTGGCCAGGACGGACCGGGTTGCGTTCCGGGTGATGGTTGTCCCGGGGAGTTTCCTGTCGGTCTGCACGATCTGGTCGATGTTGATGTGCCCCCAACCGCCGCTGGCCTGATCCACGATTTGGATGAGAACCTCCTTGCCAAAGAATTCGCCCACCTCCCATTGCTGCGGTTCCAGGCGCTCGCTGCCCCCGGGTTGGGTGTTCGGCCCGGTGGCGGTGCGCACCACCTTGCCCTCCTGCACCAGGTTGATGCATGTTTTCTCCTCCCACCCGCCGCCCCCGATCAGGAACTCGACATACTTGCGCTCCACCTTGAACGGCGGTGAAGTGAGTGTGCCCTTGCTCGAATCCCCTCCCAGGAAGGAGTTCACCAGACCTTTCCCCCTGAAACCATCCACGGGCATTTGCCCGGGGAGCCGCCCCTGCGCCGGTCCGGCGCCAAAAGCCTCGCCCACAACCTTCCATGCCCCGTAATTTGGACCCTCAAAATCCGCAATCGTGATCTCCGGCTGTTGCGCGAAGCCGAAACCCAGGCCCATGACGGTTAGAAACACTGAGCAGGTCCATTTCATGGCACTATTAAACCCCGACCTGGGATCGGGGTAAACTTCGTTCCTTCGGTTTCACCTCTCACCGGCTCAAGCGGCTGGGGCCTCCCACCGGGAGCGGTGCATGACACCCGACGAACCTCAACCGCAAAGGACCATCGGCAATGAATGTGACTTATTACAAGGTGCTTACGTCTTTAATAAGATAGCCGGCGATCGCTTCCCTTGGCTCGGCGAAAGGACCATCCACCACCACCATGCCATGCTTGCTTGAAACTATTCGGCTCTGTATTGGGTTGTGGGATGGATAATAACATAATAGCTCATGACCTCCCGGGCTGGTTTGTTTTGGCGAAGCCGCTTATTTCCGCCTTTGTGGGTCCAGGGGTGGGAGTTCCATAATTCCCCGGCAGATAAAAAGGATTGCGCCTATAGGGGGTAATATGGCTCTATTCCACGGTTCGGTACCGGGGCTGGGGCTAATTTTTCTCCCGCAACCCACTCGGTTGTGGCACATTGGCCCTGTTGATGCGATGATTCGCAAACGAATGCAGGTCATTTACTCAGGTGGAGTTCAAGGCGTGGGCTTTCGCTACACTGTCAAGACTGTGGCGTCAGGTTTTGAACTCACCGGCACCGTCAGGAATTTACTGGACGGTCGGGTCGAGTTAGTCGCCGAAGGCGCCAAGCCGGAGTTGGAGGCGTTTCGGCAGGCCATTCGTGAGGAAGGCTTGGACCATTTTATCAAAAACGAAGACGTGACTTGGGCTGAGGCAACCAACCAGCTCCGCGGGTTTGAGGTAGTAAGGTAGTTAACATGAAGTTCGCGATAATAGCCGATATCCATGCCAACCTGGAGGCATTCCAGGTCGTTCTTGAGGATATCAAGCAGCAGAAGTGTACCCACTATGCCTGCCTGGGAGATGTTGTTGGCTATAATGCCAACCCCAAGGAGTGCCTTGATATTGTGCGCAGCATGGGCATGCCATGCGTGAAGGGCAATCACGACGAGTATTGCTCTTCGGAACAGGCCCTGGATGGTTTTAATCCCGCGGCAGCCGAGGCGGTCAACTGGACCAGGAAGCAGCTCCCGGACGAGGACCGCCAGTGGCTGCGGGAACTCAAATACTCCCGGATGGTCACCAATTTCACCATTGTCCATGCGACCCTTGACGGGCCGGATCGCTGGGGTTATGTCTTCGACAAACTGGCCGCTGCCGCCAGTTTCACCTATCAGAACACCTCGGTTTGCTTTTTCGGGCATACCCATGTACCCGTGGCTTTTATCCGCGACAGCATGGTGCGCGGGGGCACCTATTCGAAATTCAAGCTGGAACCCGGCAAGAAGTATTTTGTGAATGTCGGCGCCGTGGGGCAGCCGCGCGACAATAACCCGAAATCCGCTTACGTGGTGTACGATGTGGACGAGGGGATCATTGAACTGCGACGGCTCGATTACGATATCGCCGCCGCCCAGAAAAAGATTTTGGACGCCGGCCTGCCGCCGCGCCTGGCGGAGCGCCTCGCCTACGGCAGGTGAGCCAACGGCTGGCGGAGCCCAAAAAACTGACAGTAAATGTTTGGCGCGCGCGTGCATTGGACGCTGCGCGGCTGAATACATAACGCCTCCCTTGGTTGCCCGACCGGCGGGTTTGCGCTACTCCCGGAGCATAGGTAACCGCCCGCAAGCTCTTAACGCTTTATTGACAAAGAGTTGGCAGGAGCGTAAAACCGGATATGCGGTACATGCCAGCCACCTGCAAAGCCCCCTGCGAGGCGTTCACCCTGATCGAACTGCTAGTGGTGATCGCCATAATCGCCATTCTCGCCGCCCTGTTGCTGCCCGCCTTGTCCCGCGCCAAAGACCAGGCCCACACCGTCAACTGCATCAGCAATCTCAAACAACTCACCATCTGCTGGACGCTCTACGCAGGCGACAATGAAGACCGGCTCATCGAGAACCGGCTGAGTTCCAGCATCGGCTGGGTTGCCGGGTACGTCCGGGATTTGCCCGATGCCACCAACGAACTTCTGATCAGCCAGGGGCGTCTCTTCCCTTACAATCGATCTCTCCCGATTTATAAGTGCCCGGCCGCACGCGGCAAAGTCCCGGGCCCCCTCATGGGCCGGCCAGAGGTGGTCAACTCCGGCATTGTCCGCCATTACTCGCTTGGCGGCCGGATGGGCGGTCTGGATGAAACCGGATTCGTCCTCGGCCCAAACTATCCCCTGTTTCGAAAGATGAGCGAAATCCACAATCCCGAACCGGTCGAAGCCCTGGTGTTTATCGATGAGAGTATCAACTCGGTGGACGACGGCTACTTTGC
The DNA here is from genome assembly GCA_038209025.1 of Verrucomicrobiota bacterium. Lineage (GTDB taxonomy): Bacteria > Verrucomicrobiota > Verrucomicrobiia > Limisphaerales > UBA8199 > JBBQYD01. Next base: position 4,294 of record JBBQYD010000058.1, read on the forward strand.
CGTGCAATTGGAAAACACCTGGATGAACTCGCCGACCGCCCGGCACGCGGGCGGTGCCGTGTTCTCGTTTGCTGACAGTCACGCCGAGCGCTGGAAGTGGCGGGGATTGGCCGTCGAGCAGGATTGGTGGGCCCCGGCGCAGGGCAGCGTGCTAACTGACTTGAAACGGCTCCAGAAGGCTGTGGCACGGCCGTGAGTGCCGGGCGCCGATACGGGCGCGGTTTGCTGGCGAAACACCGATGAAATGCTGCACCGGTTTCTCCTGTCAACCTTGCGTCATTTCTTCACCCCGATACAGCTCACGCCAAGGCGCACGACCTTGCTTTGATCATCCGCGCTACGCCAGCAGGTTAGTTTTCAAACATTTCTCTACGCACTCAGGCGTGCTGCCTTTAGAATCCGGTCGTGAGCCATTCGGACGAGACTCCAACAGCGGCGCATCAGGGCGGTTCCGGCGTGTTCGCCACAACCCATTGGTCTGTCGTGATCGCGGCGGGAAAGGGCGACGGCACCAGGGCGGCCTCTGCTTTGGAGGCGCTATGCAGGAGCTACTGGCCTCCGCTTTACGCGTATCTCCGCAAGCGCGGGTTCTCGCCGTTTGACGCCCAGGACCTGACGCAGGGGTTTTTCGCCCGTTTGCTCGAAGGCGGCTGGGTGACGCAGGCGGATGCCGCTAAGGGCCGGTTCCGGACGTTTCTTCTTACCGCGCTGAATCGCTTTCTCGCCAACGAGTGGGATCGAAGCAGGGCGCAAAAGCGCGGCGGAGGACAGGCGGTTTGCTCGTTCGACACAGAGCTTGCCGAGCAGCTTTGTGCCCCGACACGAGCGGACGCCTCGCCTGATGCCGTTTACGACCGGCAATGGGCCCTGACGCTCCTGGAGCGGGCGCTTGGCCGGGTAAGGGAGGAACAGGAAAGTGCGGGCAAAAGGGAAGAGTTCGCCGTCCTCAGTCCATTTCTCGCCGCTGAACGGGGAGAAATACGTTACGCGAAATTGGCCGTCACTCTCGGGACCAATGAGGCCGCAGCGCGGCAGGCAGTCCATCGCCTGCGCAAGCGCTTCCGCCAGACGTTTCGCGACGAAATAGCAAACACGCTGGACGATGAAAGCCAGATTGAGGCCGAGATCCGGCATTTGCTCGCTGCCCTTTCCAGTTGAGAAGCGTCACAACGCGCGGCCGTTGCTTAAGAAGCAGGTGAATGAGTGACTTAACTACAAAGTGCTCGCGATGCGGGGCCACTGTCTCCCCGGGTTGCCTTCAGGGGATTTGTCCGGCGTGTCTGCTGGCGTTGAATTTGTCCGCGCCCACGGAGGAGTTCGGGCCGGAAGGGACGCACGTCTCGCGGTCGCCGCTCCCGCCGGGTCCTTCTGTGGAGGAATTGGCCAGTCTTTTTCCGCAGCTTGAAATCCTGGGACCGCTCGGACGCGGGGGCATGGGCGCGGTCTATAAAGCAAGGCAGCCCAGGCTGGACCGACTTGTAGCGCTCAAGATACTCCTTCGCCGTGATGGCGATCCCGCCGGCGGGAAGGCCTTCGCCGAGCGTTTCTGCCGCGAGGCTCGCGCCCTCGCCCGCCTGGCGCACCCGGATATTGTCGGGGTTTATGATTATGGCGAGGCGGGCGGCTACCCTTACCTGATCATGGAGTATGTGGATGGGCTTACTCTCAGACAGCTCCTTCAGCGCGGCAAGCTTCAACCGGAGGAAGCGCTCGCGATCGTCCCGAAGATCTGTGACGCCCTCCACTTTGCGCATCAGCAAGGGGTGGTGCATCGCGACATCAAGCCCGAAAACATTCTGATCGACAAAGAGGGCCGCGTGAAGATTGCGGATTTCGGCATCGCCAAGATTGTCCATCCGGACATTGGGCAGCAGATTCTCACGGGGGGAAAGGACGTTATCGGAACTCCCCATTACATGGCGCCTGAACAGGTCGAGCGGCCCGGAACGGTTGACCACCGGGCGGATATCTTTTCCCTCGGGGTCGTCTTTTACGAAATGCTTACGGGCGAATTGCCGCTCGGCAAATTCCGTCCGCCGTCCAGCAAGGTCACCGTGGATGTCCGCCTGGACGAAATCGTCTTGCGCGCGCTCGAGAAAGAGCCCGAACGACGCTACCAACACATCAGCCAAGTCAAAACGGATGTGGAGAACGTCTCTACATCGTCCGGAACGCTTTCGGAAGCCCCCCTCCCGAACGATGCCAGAAAACGCGCTCGGGAACGGAAATCAGCCTGCGTAGCGGCAAGCGGTCTCGGGCTGGGGACCATCAGCATGCTTGCGACCGCCACCCAGGTTAGCGCGGGGCTGCCAACCTTCCTCAGCGTGTGCGGAGCGGCCGGCATGCTTGCGGCGGCCATTCACTTTTCGAAGAAAGCCTGGGAACGGCCGCAGGCGGCGGTTGCCGAAGGCGCTCCGGCGTCGATCGCGCGGGTTCTTCCGCCTTCGCTGGTGCTGTTATGTGTCCTCATGCTGGTGCAAGGGTTTTATGCGGTTCTTGAGACGCTTCTGAGGCAGCAACCCGGACTCGCCATCTTTCCGACTTCAGTTTGCATGGTGACGGGAGTGGGTTTGTTGTTCCTCAGACGCTGGGCCAGAATTCTGGCTCTTGCCTGGGTTTGGGTATCCTACGTGCTATACCTTGTGCTGGGTTTGCTTATGGTCCGCGCTCAGTTTCTCTGGAGCAACGTGGACCTCAAAACGGAAATCATGGGCCGAGGCATAGAAGCTCCGCGCTACTACGTGGTCGCCGTCCTGTTGTTCGTGTCGGCGGCGTTTATGGTGCCCTGGACACACTGGCTTCTCACGCGCGATCACATAAAACGGTTTTTCGGGATAGAAGGAGGAGCATCGCAGACGCGCCGATCGCAGAAATGGGGGTTCGCCATCGGCGTGACGGTCATCCTTGCCACCCTGTTCACCTGGATGGCCATGCCCAAGAGACTGGGGGCCATGCTATCGGGAAAGGTCACCAGCGTAGAAACAGGAAAACCGGTTCAGGCCGAGATCATAGTGATGGGATCCAAATTGAGAGAGGGGCGGACCACCACGGATCGCAACGGCTGCTACACCATCCAGGTGCCGCCGGATGCGGGCCTCTTATACCGGGACGATACCGGTGACCACTTCATCGACCCGGTGATCGCCGTGCAGGCCGGGGGATTCGAGCCGGCGGACATAGAACTCGGGAAGACCCGTTCGGTGAGCTACTACAAGCGGGTTTACGATTTTCAACTGCAACCACTTTCCCAGCCCAAGGAATAGTTCATCAGAAAGGGGCTCGTTTGCGTTGTCGCGCACGAAAGGACCACGCTACGGACGCGAGCACAATCCCGCTGCAAATCCAGCCGAACAAATCGCCATAGTGGTTATAAATCGTCCGGTGGCTCTTCTCCCAAGCGGTGCGCAGCGGGACGTGGACAATCTTGAACCCCGCCTGATAGATGTCGGCGGAGCCGGGGAAATACACCTCGTGCATTCGGCCCTGGGCATCCATCCAGCAAGTCAGGCCGTTGTTGGTGCAGCGCACCAGTGGCACCCCGTTTTCCACCGCGCGAAACAAGGCGTCCGCCGCATGTTGCCACTGCGCGGCGCTGGTGCCGAACCAGCCGTTGTTGGTCAGGTTGAGCAGAAAATCCGTCTCCTCATCGACGGACTCCCGGGCCACATGAGGGAACACGTCCTCAAAGCAAATGAGGGGCGCGATTCGGGCACGGGGCCGCGTCATTTGGAAGTGGACGGGCAGGCGGCCCGGTTCCAGTCCGCCGCTGGGCATGCTCGGATGGCTGAGGAAAGGCAGCCAGCGCACAGCGGGCGTGTATTCGCCGAAGATAACGAGGCGCCGCTTGAAGTAGCGCGAGATCAGGTCCCCCGCAGGATCGATGAAAAAGGCGGCGTTGAACCGGTACACGCCGCCTTCGCCGCCGCGCCGGGGGGCAGTGTCAATTCCGCCGAAGACCATCCAAACGCTATTCGAGCGGACGAGCGCGGTGATGAGATCCTGCGTTTCTCGATTGCGCCCGACCAGGTTCTCCGGCAGAGCGGCTTCCGGCCAAACCAGCAGGTCGGCCCCATGCGCCATTGCCTGGTGGGACAGTTGGACCAGCTTGTGCAGGCGGTTGGTCCGTTCATTAACATCCCAGATGATGGTTTGCGGAATGCCCGGCTGGATCAACGCCACTTTCAAGCCCGCGCCCGGAGTTTCCGGGATGAATAGTTTGACCCAGCCGAAAAGCAGGACGACCGCCAATGCCACTCCAGGCGCGGCCAGTTCGCGCGTGAACATTGGGAGAGCCGGACGCGCGGTTTGTGCGAGCGAGCAGGCGCAAGCAAGGGCGACCGAAGTCCACACGACGATGAACGAAACTCCGTAAACGCCGGTAACCGAGGCAATCTGGATCAGCGGCAGGAACTTGAATTGTGAGACCCCCAGTGAATACGGGAAGCCATTCAGTATCCGCGCAATGCCCATCTCCATCGCCACCCACGCGCACGCGCAGGTGAAGGTCCACAAGGCCCGGCGCTGCCAGGGAACGGTCAAGAGCTGGGACGCCAGTTGCGGCAGATGGCCGGCCACTTTGTCGAACTTGCCCGCGATTGGAAAACAGCGGCAGCAGGCCCAGGCCCAGGCAGCAATGTAGAGCGATATCAGAACGCCAACCAACAACCAGGCGGCGACGGCAGCCGCTGGGTTCGGAATCAGGAGCAGCCAGTAGAAGCCCACCAGGAATTGAACCAACCCGGCAAGATAACCGACGCGCAAAGCCGTCCACCCGCCTTGACCCAGGGAAAGCATGAGCACCAATCCAGGCGAAAACCATGCCAGCCAGAACAGGTTGAACTTCGGGTATGCGAGTCCCAGTGCCAACCCCGCCAACGCGGCGAGTCCGTATCGGTGGAAGTGGTTGATACGTGCGCAGAACATCGTCAACGGCCTCAGATTGCCTGCCCGCCATCAAAAGACAAGGACCAACTCATCTCTCCCAAGCCGCCGCCGCTTTTCCAGAGAGAATTCCCGCAGCTCTTCCGCGCCTTTCGGGTTAAGGCAGCCGCGCCCGGTAGAAGGCTGGAGTGTGCGGCGGCGTGTCCGTGAACTGGAACAGGCCCGCCTCCGGTCCGCCGACGGGGGCAATATTGGTCAGCACGTCCGTCCAGGTCACCAGATTGCTGGAGCGTTGCCGGAGGTAAGTGGAGCCAGGGATGCCTGGGAAGCTCAGCGTCAGATCGCGGACGCGGCTGGTGGCTATAATTGATAAGAAGTTGCCTTTTTGGCTCCCGCCGGTACTCAGCGCTGCGTAGGTGATCTTCAGCGTCGGAACCCAAGTCTCAGTGAGACTCTATTTGAGGCCGCGCCGGTTGAACAGATTTCTCCAGTTCTCCATTTTTTCTCCATTTGTGGTTGACGATCCAGCTCTTTCCTACATTATGACTGCACACCCGGCCAAATTATAAATTTAACTTACATGAAAAAACTACTTCTCCTCCTCCTCGGTCTGGCGCTCCTCTCCAAGACCGATGCGTTCGGGATGGCATTGTACTGTTGGGATACCAATGGAACAGCTCCCGGCGCCGGCGGCCCGACCCCCACCGGCACATGGGGCGCAGATGCTTTCTGGGGCAAGGAATCCTTTGATGGCACGAAGACCACCGAAGCGTGGCCTGCGGGCAACTGGGCGATTTTCGCCGCTGGCGACGACGCCATCGGGGCCTACACGGTCTATGTTTCGGGCGAGGTGCAAGTGGCCGATATTCACGTGGACCGAGGCGTCGTGACGTTTGAGCCCGATCCCGTGAAGGGCGGTTCGCTGAAGCTGGCTGACATAGACGGCATCCCCGGCCCTCGCCTGATCGACGCCGGGGCGTTCGACGACAACGCCGTTGCCCGCTATAACGTGCCAATTACCTATGCCACAAACGTGGTTCGGTACAAGGTGGGCACGGTGATCTTTGGCGCGACGAACACCTTTACCGGGTTGCTCACGATCGAAAGCGGGTTTACGCGGTGCGCGGTACCTTACGCCTTCAGCGCGGCCCCCTCGCTGGTGCTGGCAAATCTCGACATGACGCGAACAGACATTGCCCCTGGGTGGCAGTACTATGACGCTGTATTCCAGACCGAGGGGCTCGACCAGCGGCTCGGCACGCTCAAATTCGCGGGAACCAACGCTGCGGTTGTGCGGGCACTCGACCTGGGCAACGGCGACGGCACGCTGAGTTTTGCGGACAGCAGCGCCGAAGATTGGACCGGCTACACACTGACGATTCGGAATTACGCGCCTGGCAGCTCGAAGTTACGCTTCGGGACGAGCAAGGCGGGGCTGACGGCGACGCAGTTGAGCCAGATTAAGTTCTCCGATTTCTACGATCTGCCTGGCGTCATTGACAATGACGGTTATGTGACGCCCACTCCGCCGAACATAACGGCGATCACGCACTCGGGCGTGTCAGTGCAAATAGAATGGACCGCAGTCAAAGGCAGGAACTACCAGGTGTGGTCCAAGGACGGCATCACCGCAGCAGCCTGGGATCCCCTGGCTTATGTGACCGCAAGCAGCCATACCGCGTCCTGCACCGACTCCAACCCCAGCGCCGACGCACGCTTCTACAAGGTGGAATTGCTGCCGTAGTGGCATTGCTGCTGCTACACGATTGAGCCCCTGCGCCTGTCGCAAGGAACCATGGCCGCATTGGTGACCGAGCCAGTCGGGAACGTGGATGGAAGCGTCACACGTCACCTCCGCCACGCAAGCCGTCTGCCCCAGGGAAGGACACTGATTACACTCCCTATCGTTACCGGTTCGCCAAATTGCGCGCTCGCCTGTAATCAGTGCGGCGCGGGTGATCCTGCCGTTGCTAATTGTGGAGTATGACCTGAGGTTCGCGGGTTTCGATTCGGAGATTGCGGAGCGTGCCGCGAAAGCGATAACGCGGCTCGATTTGTTCGTATTGGCCGATGCGCAAGCTGCGTGCGGCGGGTTTCATGCGCAGCGGCGCGAACGGCTCAACTTCTTCGCCATTGACCAGGAGCCGATGTTCCTGGCCGCTTAGCTCCCAACGCACGGCGTACCATTTGCCCGTTTGCACCGCTGGCCCCGTAGCGTCGGCCTGCGGGGTGCGGATCATCAGGCGGCCTCCGAGAATCTGCACGAACCAGCCGTCAATTTGCCACGCCCCGTGGCTCAGGAGCACGGGCATGTCGCCGGCCTCCTCAATTTGGAATTCAAAACTGAGCGCAGAGTCAGCCTCCAGGTCCATCCAGGGCTGATGCGGCAGTTCCAGGTAACCGCCTTTGAACGCCGCGCCGGCGGGGCCGAAATCCACGCTGGGCTGAAGGCGGGCATCCGGCGGCAATTTGTCCAGCGGCAGCTCGACGGTGCGCTGTTGGATGTTGGGCGGCCATTGAAACCTCACTTCACTGCTCGCGGCAGGTGTTCCGGCATGGTTGATGGGCGTTAGCCGGGCCAGCCATTCTCCCGGGCTGAGGGCCGCAACGTATCGGTTGGAGACATCACCGCAACCGGGAATGCGAGCGGAGATGGGCGATGCGCCGGCAGACTCCAGGCGGAGGTCAAAGGCGGCAACTGCCTTCGAGCGACTGGGGGGCCAGGTGAGGAGCAGCTTATCCCCGCGCACGGACACTGCCGGCGCAAACTTCTCGCGGATAGGAACATCGGCTACTTCGATCACGGCGTCCTCGCGGAGGAGCATGGCCCCCCGGCGCCACGCTTCGACAGCGTACCGATGGCGCGGGGCAGGCTCGGCCGCAGCCTCCGGGAAGAAGGGCAAGGCGGTGTCGCCGATCAGCTTGTCATCTCGGTACACCCTGAAGTAATCGGCTTGCAGGGTCGGATGCCAACGCAGTTCGATGGCGCCGAGCTCGTCCGACCTGGCCGTGAGGCTAAGCGCCCCGGGAGCCGGTGCGGAAACGCGTGCGGGTGGGGTCTGATTTACCGGCAGGGCCGGAGTAACCGTCACGGCAATCGGTCCGAAGTCCATCGGTTGATGCGGGGAGGCTTCAAACGAGAACCCGAATTCGATTCCCGGACACACCAGGGCGGCGGGCGGCAGGATTGCTTGCTGCACCCAGCCTCGGAGCGGGCGAAGCGCCTGGGTGGTCCAGCGCTTCTGGCCGAGCGCGCGGTAGTGCATCCAGCTTGCCTTGCCGCCGAGCGAAATCGGGTTCAACTCCAGCGCGGTCCCTTCGGCGGCTGATCCGACAAAACGCGGCAGAATGATCTGCGGTGTTGGGTTCCAGTCCGGCACCGGCGCGGGCGTGTTGGGCTTGCCCAAAGCGGCGAGGCACTGCTGACGCAAGTCGTTCCAGGCATAGACGGCTTTGATTTCAATGGTGGCGAGAACGCCATACTCACCTCGCGTCGAAATCCTCCGGGCGAAGGCGTGCAGGGCATCCGCGAGAGCCGTGCTGTCGAGCAACACCAGTGCTTCCGCCGGCTGGTTTTGCTGCAGCAGTTGGCCGGCTTCCACGGCCTTGACCTCGGCGCTGCGAAACAGAAGGACCCAGTCCATTTCGTCGAGCAGCCATTGCAAGCGCGGGCGGCTTCGTCCCGCGAGCGGCAGGAGCGCGCCGGCCTGGCCACGGAGTTTCTGCAGGGCCTGCACCTTTTCTTCAGTGCCTGGGCCCCAGGTAAAGCCCCCGCATTCGGCCTGACCGCCGCCGTTGACCCAGCGATAGCCCAGGTTGTCGAGTTGATCGTGAATGGCTGCCATTCGCGGAGCGATAGGAGGCGGGTAGCAACGCGTGGCGTATTGGTTGAAGAACTCCTTGGCAGTGAGGCCCGGCTGCCAGGCATAATCAACCAGGAATCCCAGATTCTCCTCAATCTCGCGGGTGCGCCAGTGAATCCCCAGCAGCCCCTGGCTGCCGCCTTGCTGCGCGTCCCTGGCCATCTGCTCAAAGACATGCACATAAGGCTGCGGCTGCCATTGGTCGCCATCGAGTTCGAGCCAGGGAATGGGCCAGCGCTGGCGGTCGGCGGGCAACTCGCCATAGACCTTGTCCACCCGCGGGCGCGGCCAGATATGATCGAGTGAGGAGAACACGACATCTCGGGGCAGGAGCTTGTCCAACCCATCGTAGTATTCAGCCGAAAGGAGGCGCTCGTCGCCGCCCCAGCCTGAAATGACCAATCTGGGGGCCTTGGCGCGCTGGGCCAGGGCGCGCAGAGCCAACTGCGCAAATTGTTCGAGCCGCGCTCCTTCGCGGGCGCGGGCCGCTTTGCCCCCCTCGGTGTCCTGGAAAAACGGCTTCTCGCCCACGGCGCGCTCCACGATGCGATCGAACGTATTCCGTCGAGCCAGAGCGTAAGATTCCAGCGCGCTGCCGTCCGGATTGAAAGCGTCGCGCAGCGGATGTCCATGATAGCTCCTGGCAAAGCCCTGGGCGCCCTGCGTTTCCGGCTGCCAAATCCACAGGTAATCCAGCGCCGGATACTGATCGAGCAGGCGGTTGAAGCGCTTGAGGAAAACTTCGCGGTGCTCCGCAATCGTGGGGTCGCTGTTGATTTCAAAACCCAGGCACGTGCGCAGTCCGCGTTTGTGCGCGTAATCCAGAGCGTCACGCATGAGATTCTGCTCAAGGCGAATGGCGGCGTTCGTGTCGGCGCCCTGCTGCGTCGAAGCCGCGCCGAAGTAATCCTCCGCGAACAGCTTGTCAGTACCGTACGGAAAGGCCAGGGAGGGGAGGGGATGCGTTCCCCAATTGGGCTCTTTAATATTGCGCAGCCGCTCGCCCCATTTCATCACGCCCGCTTCCTCGTAAGCGGCGAACGGCTCGTAATCGTAAGTGTGAAAGCCGACAAAGTTGGCACCCATTCGTATGAGTTGGTCGGCGAAAGCCCGGTGGTCAATGGGATCCCAAGTCGTGGGGCTGTTGAAGAAATTGTACCAGGGCAGCACGCCGCGGATCGCGAACACCGGTTTGCGCACAACCGGGCTGGCGGGCAATTCGGCGGGCAAGTGCTCAGGCTGGGTTTCGCTCCCGAGGAAGAAGCCGAAGCCGGCCTCGCGCAGCAATCCGTAAATGGCGTTGACTGCGCCTTCGATCTGCTCTCCCGCGGCCACAATCACCCGCTGGGCGGCGATGTTGTCGTTGGCCAGGTAATAGCCTTGGGCTCCCAATTGGTGCCGGTCCAAGGAAAGCGACGCCAGAATCTGGTTTGATTGGGGTGTTCCGACAATGAGGGCGGGACGCGCGTTCCTTCGCCACGTTGCGGGGCTTATCAAAAGCGGGACTTCCCCCGTGACCTGGGCGATGTAACGTTGCAGGTCGATCAAGGCGAGGCGTTCGGCTTCCGAGGTTGCGCCCGCGACAATGGTTCGCCAGGGGCTTGCGGATGGCAGTGCGGCAGCCGAACCAGGGACGGCCTGTGGCGGTGTCTGGCATCCGATCAACCCGGCCACCAGTACGAAAAGAATCGGAAACTGCGGACGCCTTGTTCTTGCCGGAGTCATTCGTGCGGGAGTTGATTATTCATGACGCGAGTATGCCCCGAACTCTTGGCGATGTCATGGACTATCCGGGTGACGCAAGGAGAATCCGAGCACCCCGCGCTTCCAAACCAAAGCTTGAAGCTGCCCTGGAAATTCTCAGAATAGGGCGGAGCACCTATGATCAGGTCCGTTCGTTTCTTTGCACGATGAACTTCGCCCGCCACCGTGAGGCAAAGGCCTGGCGTATCCTGGCCGCGTCGCTGGCAGGCTTCGCCTGGGGCCTGGGTTCGCTGTTGGCTTCCGACTTCAGCTCCCGGCTTTGGCAGATGGAGGATGGTTTGCCGCACAACATCGTGCAAGCCATCGAGCAAACCGCCGATGGCTACCTCTGGGTCGGCACGCGGGAAGGCCTCGCGCGCTTTGACGGCGTCAAGTTCAAGGAGATCGATCTGCTTCCGAGGATCCGGCACGCTTCCGTGCTTTGTCTCCAGGCCACGCGCGACGGCGGGCTCTGGGTGGGAACGGACAGCGAGGGGCTGTTTCGACTGGATAAAGCGGGCATTCGCCAAATCCCGGGACCGAACGGGAACACCAACTACATGGTTCATGAGTTGCACCGCAGCGGCGGGGATCTCTGGATGGCGGCCTCCCTGGGCGTGTTCCGGCTCACGGCGGGCCATCTGGAGCGTTACGGGGACTTCCGGGGCTCGATTGAGTGCCTATGCGTGGACGGATCCGGCCAGGTGTGGCACGCCGCGAACGGCGAACTCAAACGCTTGTACCCTTCGCCCGCGACCAACTATGTGCCGCGCGCCGGCCGGCTGCCGGCGGAACCGCGCAAACTCTATTGGCATCCTGACGGCTCGTTCTGGATGGCGGCCGGCAACGGGCTTACCCGGCTTAAGGATGGCGTGGTGACGACTTACCACAAGGCCGAGGGACCGGCCGGTTTTGTGGACACTCTGCTAGCTGACGGCCAGGGCCAGTTCTGGGTGGGCGCCTACGCGGGCCTGAGCCGGTTCCTCAACGGCGCGTTTCTCAACGAGCCAAGCCAGGAGGACTCGTCCTATCGCGTCTATACGGTTTTTGCCGACGCCGAGGGGTCGGTCTGGGTCGGTTCCGAGGAAGGGTTGACCCGGCTGACGCCGAAAACGTTTCGCACTTACACCCGCAAGGACGGTCTGACGTTGAACACAATTGTGACGGTCTGCGCCAGCCGGGATGGGAGCACCTGGGTGGGGGTCTGGGGGGGCGGCCTCAACCGGATCGCGGGCGAGCGGATCACCGCGTTCGGCAAAGCGGACGGCCTGTCGTCGGAGTTTGTCATGGCCATGTGCGAGGGACGGGATGGGAGCTTGTGGGTCGGGGCGGATTATGGCAGCGCGCTGAACCGGATCAAGGAGGGCAAGGTCACCTGGTTCGGAGCGGAGCAAGGGCTTGCGTCCGGCGCGCACACCGCGCTGGTGGAAGATGGGGAAGCGCGCCTGTGGATCGGATCCCGCAACGGGCTGCAAACGCTGCGCGAGGGGGTCGTCCAGCGGTATGGCCCGGGCGACGGGTTGAGCCATGAGAAGGTCAACGCGCTCTGCCTGGCGCGCGACGGCACCGTGTGGATCGGCACCGCCGGGGGACTGACCCGGGCGCAATCCGGACGACTGGAGGATTATTCGACGCGCGACCCGGCGCTGAAAACCTCCGTTCTCTGCCTGTACGAGGACCCCGAGGCGACTTTGTGGCTGGGAACGGACGGGGACGGATTGCTGCGCATGCGGGACGGACGCGTGGCCGGTTTCTCCTACTCGCGCGGTCTGCTCAGCGACTCCATCTACTCCGTGCAGGAGGACCATTTGGGCAATCTCTGGCTCGGCAGCAGCCGCGGGATTTTTCGGGTCGCCAAACTGGAACTGGCAGCGGTGGCGGCCGGCCAAAGGCCGGGCGACACTTCCATCGGCTAAGGGAACTCCGATGGCAT
>JBBQYD010000059.1:0-16549 GCA_038209025.1 Verrucomicrobiota bacterium
TGCCGTGCAAATGGCCCGCTATGCCACCCTCCTGGGCCGCGCCGCCGATGCGGTTCGTTTCACAAATCTCGCCGAATCACTGAAAAGCGCCTTCAATCGCAAATTCTTCCGCGAAACGGAGGGTCAATACGACAATGGCTCCCAGACATCCTGCGTGCTGCCGCTCGCCTTTGGCTTGGTGCCCCAGGGGCAGGAGAGCCGGGTTTTCGACATGCTGGTGCGCAAGATCACCAGGGAAACGGATTACCATACTGGCACCGGCCTCATTGGCGGCCAGTGGCTCATGAGGACTCTTTCAGACTTCGGGCGCGCCGACCTGGCTTTCACCATCGCTACGAATCGCACCTACCCAAGCTGGGGCTACATGGTGGAGCAGGGGGCCACGACCATCTGGGAACTCTGGAATGGCAACACCGCCGACCCCGCCATGAACTCGGGCAACCACGTGATGCTGGTAGGCGACTTGGGGATATGGATGCATGAGTATCTGGCGGGCTTCCGACCCGACCCCCAGGCGCCGGGGTTCAAGCGGGTGCTGATGCGCCCGTACCCGGTTGCGGGCCTTGAGTTCGTTCGCGCTGCCCACCATTCACCGTTTGGCGAAATCTTGAGCGAATGGCGGAAGGAGAGGGATTCCTTCATCTGGCGGGTAGTCATACCACCGAATTCCACCGCTATTTTGGAAATACCCACGACGAATCCGGAGTCGATCCGCGAGGGCCGCACGCCCATCAACCGGGCCGCGGGGGTGCGCATTCTCGGTGCTCGTGCTGGCTGGCTTAAGGTTTCAGCAGGCTCCGGACGATATCTCTTTAAGAGTGATTTGCCCGCGGCTTCGGGCAGCGCAGCAGGTCCGGTGGATCGTCCGGCAGTCGCTCATTAGTCCGGTTTCATTCGGGTTTCAGACAGCCCCGGCCAATGGCCCGCATCGCAAGCGATCAAGGCTGGCATCATGCCATTTCCGGCTTTGTAAGGGAAACACCCTATATCAAGATTGTTTCCCAAGGGCAAAGGTAGGCGCAAGCTGATAAGCCGAACTGCAACAAATCGCGTCTTTGTGAAAACTCCCATCCCTCCTCCAGTTCCCCGGCCTCGCAAGATCAGCGTGCTTGTCGCTGAGGACAATGCAGATGACCGGCTGTTGCTGGAGTGTGCTTTCGCTAAGGCCGGGGTGGATGTGGCGTTGACGTTCGTATCCGATGGCCAGCAAGTGCAGGACTATTTGCAGAACCAGCCGCCCTTTGAGGACCCGGCTTCGCATCAGTTCCCGTCCCTGCTGCTGCTCGACTTGCACATGCCAAAGGTGGACGGTTTTGAAGTGCTGGAATGGCTCAGGCATCAGCCCAAACTCGGGATCCTTGCGGTCGTGGTTTACAGCGGTATCGACCAGCGATCGGCGATGACCAGGGCGCGCGCGCTCGGGGCAAGGCACTACTTGATCAAGCCTCAATCCCTGGACCAGTTGGTGGTCATGGCCCGCAGCCTGGGCATGTTCCTGCAGGTTCTTGAGCGTTCACCGTCTGCCGCAGAACCGGTTGTCTGCCGGTGAACGGGGCATTCAAGGCACTGTCCGGGAGCCGACCGAGCCACCGATCGCCATTCCTTTTGAGCTTGCCATGCCAACTGGCGCAGTCCCTTGACTGGCCAGGCACAGGGCGGATGGAATCGCTTCCTGATTCCTTGACGCCGACAGGTGCGGTTGATTTAGCTTTGCGCTCTATCCAGGGTCAGGCTGCACGCGCCCGCAATCGGGCGGAATACTTCACCGGTGATGCCGTGTTCAGTCAGGGTGCGCAGCACGTCGCGGCTGTGATCCTTCTCCGCCAGCACCATGATGCAACCACCCAGGCCTGCGCCTGCCAACTGGGCTCCTGCCACTCCCGGCAGCCGGCTCGCCAGGTCGGCGATGCGGTCCAATTCTGGCAGGCTGCAACCATAGCTGCCGGACAGCCTGGCGATGTCCGCTGCCGCGCCTTCGGCCTTTGACCACACCGCCAGGGACGCGTCCGATACAGCTGTTGGAACCCGTTTCCAGGCATGCCTCGCGTTCTCCCGCGAGACACGGTCGCCATCATGTGAAATGCTCATCCACCGGCCCAGCCCCTGCGCATCCCCGCTTTTGAGGAGGTCCAGGCACTGTTGCGCCCGTGCCATTTCCGAAAGCCCAAACAGCACGATGTCCCGCACCGCATAGCCTTCAGCGGGCGCGTCATGGCTCAGGAACAGACGTTCCAGACGCTCGCGCTCCGTTCCTGCCATCTGGGAAAAGGTGGCCTGCACCTGGGCTCGCGTGATACGCGCGGGTAATTGGGCAACCAGCCTGGCCAGCGTCCCATGCGTCAGGCCCAGGTTTTTCTGTGTGATATCGCGCAAATGCTCAATCCTGGGAGCCAGGTCCGGACGCAACATTTTGAACCACGTTCGGCCAATGTGATAAGCCGTTACCTTCGCGTTGAACGTGTTGCGTGCCTTGTTGGATTTGCCGGCATAAACGCCGGAGTTGCAGGCAATCAGCACGTGGTCCGGAAAGAACCTGGCTGAATCTTCGATGTGGAAGGGGAAGAACCCGACGCGTGTGACGCAGCCCCGACGCGAAAGCTTGATGGCGGCATGATCGGCCGCGCCCCCGCGGGTGCCTACAAACCACTCGCCTTCACCGCACAGGCTCACCAGTCGGCGGGCGCTTACGGGCAGGCGGTTGAAGGACCTCACCACATCGGCGGCAGCCACCACCAAAGCCGATGATGAACTCAGTCCCGCGCCCATGGGGATGTCCCCGCTCACCATGATGTCCAGGCCGCGCAGCCGGCGATCCCGGAATTGTTCCTGCAGCCGCAGGATCGCGGCTTTGACGTAATTGGCCCAGTCGCCGCGGGCGGCTTCCAGCAACCGCTGCAATCGCGGACCGTCCACCACCCGTTGCCAGTCATCCCAATTGAGGCTCGCGACCAGGTCCGATATTCGGAACGATTGCTCGCTGAAATGCTGCCCGTCGCGGTTGGCCAGGTTGACCAAGTCGTCATTTCGCGGTGACGCCACCATCATGATCTCCCGATTTACCGCCATCACATTGACGGTTCCGCCTTGGTGGTCAATGTGGCGGCCCATCAGGTTGATTCTTCCGGGTGAGCGAACGATGGCCACGGGTCGGTCCGCTCCATAACGCTCCCGGAACGCCCCCACAGCCTTCTGGAAATGTCCCCACGGAACTTCGTCTCCGTACCACTGGCGGTACTGGCGGCACGCCGCAGGCGACGGCGCGTCAAACAGGTTGTTCCATTCGGTTATACCGGCCAGCGACGGCCCATGCTCCGTTGGCGGTTCTTCCGCTTTTCCGCCTTCCCGTTGACGGTAAACTTCCTCAATTGCGAGCAGTTCCTGCGGGTTGTTGAACGCCATGAGGTCCCGCGGGTCTTCCACCTCGTATCCGATGACTCGCGCCGCTGGCTTGCCTTTGGCCAGAATGGCGAAAACGTCCGTCAGATATTCCTCCTGCGATGCCCGCGTGGAGCGTAATCGTCCCAGTGCGTCAAATAACACCGGCGCCCTGAACAGGTAGGTGGACAGATTCATTTGGTCGAAACGGTCCAGAATCTTTTCAGCCGGAACCGTCTCGCTGCCCGCCCGCACTTTGCCCGAACGCTCGTCGGCCCCGATGAGTTGCTCGAACTCCGTCCGGGTCAGCGAGGCTGCCGCGCCGTCGTTTCGCCATAGCTCCGCCTGCAGGGTGCGCGCCGTCCGTTCCGAACACGTTCGACTCACGATTTGTTCCACCATCGCGCGTGATAGCCCGGCCTTGTTCTTAAAGGCGGCCTCCAGGGTGGCGAGGCAAAGCAGGCGTTGCCGCTCCGCTTCCTCCAGGATGCCCACAATATTCCCTCGCGTGGTGATGAGCAGGATGCCGGCGCTGGACTTCGGCGGCCGCTTCGCCGTGGCCAGCGTCACATCGGCTCCCGCTCGCTCGTGCGTGGCCAGCAGTTGGCGAATAACGCGGGGATCGATCACTTTATCACCCGCCACCACCAGCACGTTGCCATCAAAGCGCAATCGCTCAAGAATCTCCGCGCCTTTCCGCGCGGCGTCTCCGGTTCCCAGCGGGCGGTCCTGAAACGTGTAGGCAGTGCCCGGAAACCGGCGGTTCACCGTCATCATGACGTTCTCCGCCATCATGCCAACCACCACCACGTTTTGCGCCGCGCCGCACAAATTGTAAATTTCGAGCGCGCGGATGATTACCGGCACCCCCAGAACCTCGAAGCAGACTTTGTGTTTGTCGCTCGATCCCATGCGCGTGCCCTTCCCACCCGCCAGAATAATCGTCGCAAATGGCTTTGTCATCGTGATCCCTTCTGTTTGGACATGGAAACAAGGTAGCGGCGATGAATCGTCCGTGGCAAACCTTATGCGCGTGCCAATGCCGGGCCCAGCCTCCGTGGATCCTCTGGTTCCCGGCGGGGTTACCGGTTGCGCTACTTTAGGTAGGTTCCCAGAAAATCCTCGGCCACCCGGCGGCCTTCTCCCTCATAAACATGCCCCTGACGGTGGTTAAAATACCGGAGGGCATGGGGCGTGCCAAACAAGCTGTAGATCGGGCGCGCGGCCTCAATGAACACCTGGCTCCGATCATCATCCGCCGAATCTCCACCCAGCAGCAGAAAAGGCCGCGGCGCTATCAAGGCGAGCAACTGGTGATGCTCCAGGTTCCAGCCCGGCTGACGAATCTTTGGTCCCAGGTACCACACCGCATCCCAATTGCTAAAACCGAGGCCAATGCCTCCCTCGCTTGACACTCCGGCGCAGTAACGCGGGTCGAAAGCCATCGCATACAGCACCTCCTTCGCGCCGAGCGAGTGCCCAAAGCAGGCAATCTTTTTCTTGTCCACTTGCGGCAGGCTCTCCATGAAGTCAGCCGCTCGGATCGCGTCCCAGGTCATGCGGGTCATTCCCGTCCAGCCCGGGTGTTCCGTCATTACTTTAACGGCATTGCCGGACCAGTTTGTCCCTTCAGTATTGATGTAATTTCGCGGGCACCAGACGATGTAACCTTGCTTCACCCACAGCACTCCCTGCCGCTTGGTTTCGGGATATTCGGCTTCCAATCCGGCGGCTCCCCGCGCTCCAAAAGGAGTGGTGGCGTGAAATACCACAATGCCGGGCAGTTTCCCGCGCGCTCCGGGTGGCGTGAGCAAATAGCCATCCACAAACTTCCCGTTCTCAACCTGATATTGGATGTGCTGCCGTAAAAACTCTGGCAGCTCTTCAGTCCCCAGAATCTCCGTCTTCAGCGGTGGTTTGGCCGGGAAAGGACCCAGTACCTTCTGCCAGGCGTCTAGTAGTTTCCTGCGCTTGGGCCCCCAACTATTCCTGGTGGGCTGGCTGGGCGGTGCCAGGAGGGGACTCAATCGCGGGGTTGGTCGCGAGTTGGTGGGAGTCTCCGCGGCGCTCAACCCGCTGCCAAATAGAGTCCAGAACAGGAGAAAAACCACATTCGTTGTGCGCATCCCGGATCATATAGATATTCCGTTGCTTGACGGCAAGCGGATAAGCTTCACGCAGGAGGAGGAAAATCCACGGGAGAAGAAAAAGAACAGGGCGGCCCACCCAAGGCCGCCCTTTCTCTAACCAACCTGACAACCACTCCAATAACCCATAGCAAACTAGCACACAATTGAACCCGTGCAAGTGCCCCTGAGCAGTTTTTGCGGTGAACGCTGCCCAACGCGGCGGCGGGCCTGGGAGGCCTATGCCATGGAGGTTCCCTGGCGGTGTGGCCTGATACGGGTGGGGGAAAGGGGCACAAAAACGTACATAAATAACGTTGACTTGCGTGAAGCGTTATGTGAGAAATATTGACATAATCATGCTAGCGGATTGGCGGAGATGAAGTTGCGCCGCCTAATGATGGCGAAAACTTCACGCGGGTGGTTGTGGTGTGCCATCCGTCAACCAGGTGTCTCTGTTCCCCGGGTCGCTCGCAGTCGGATAATTATGTTCAACTTAAGCAGAAAATAACCCCAACATTATGAAAATGAACGTTCCCCGCCCGCTACACGCAGCCGTCCTGGTCGCGACCCTTATGCTCGCAGCCGCGCCTGTGACGGCATTGGCGCAATTGGAAACCGCGTTCACCTACCAGGGTCGGCTTGTCAACACGAACGGCCCGTTGGACGGCCAGTTCGACTTCATTTTCGCCTTGTACGACGACGCCGGGGCGCAGATGGGGGGCACCCTTACCAACCTCGCGGTCCCGGTCACGGAGGGCTATTTCATCCGGACGCTCGATTTCGGCCCGAACTCGTTTCGCCGCTATATGATCGCCCCCCGCGAATTCGTCGGGCCGGGGGAGTGGCTGGAAATCAGTGTCCGCACCAACCGCAGCAAGACCTACGAGACGCTTTCCCCCCGGCAGCGCATCACTCCCACGCCATTCGCTTCCACGGTCACGCGCCCCCTGCCGTCCGGCGCAATTGAGGGCAACTATTATGAAAAGGTCACGTTCGCCAACGCGACCAACGTATTCGTGGGCAGCTATTACGGGGACGGTGCGAACCTTACCAACGTGAATACCGCCGACCTCTGGAAGCTGACTGGCAACGCGGGGACGATTCCGGGCGCGAACTATCTGGGCACGGCGGACAATCAGGCGCTGGAACTGCGCGTGAACGGTGGACGGGCGCTGCGGTTGGAGCCGAACGCCACCAGTCCGAATCTCCTTGGAGGCTACGCTGGCAACGTGGCAGGCGGTGGAGATTTCGGCGCGGTGGTGGCTGGGGGTGGGAGCAGCACAGACAGCAACCGCGTAAGCGCCAGCTATGGGGTCGTGGGCGGCGGTTCGGGAAATACCATTAATTCCACTTGGGCAGCGGTGGGCGGCGGCAAAGGCAACACGGTTCAGGGCAACTCTGGAAATACGGTGATTGGCGGTGGGTGGCTCAACACCATCGGCCAGGATGCCGGCGAGAGCGTGATCGGCGGCGGCACGGCAAACCAAGTGGGCACGTCGGCTGCCAGGGCCACGATTAGTGGAGGTTCTTTCCAACAAGCAACAGGAACTTATGCAACCTTAAGTGGTGGCGAACGCAATCAGGCTGGAGCATACGGTTCTATCGGCGGTGGTTTTCGCAATGCGGCAACCGGCAATTACTCCGTGGCAGGCGGCGGAAACACCAACACGGCTTCCGGGCTCTACTCCGTCGTGAGCGGGGGCCATGAAAACACTGCTTCCGCTTCCAGCGCTGCGGTGGGTGGCGGCGAGGAGAATGTGGCATCCGGCAGCCGTTCAACGGTGGCCGGCGGTTGGCGAAACGTGGCTGATGGTTCCTATTCCACGATTGGCGGCGGACGGAACAACAGCGCCATCGGGATTAATAGCGCGGTGGCGGGTGGGTCTTTCAATACCGTCTCGGGCATCAGTGCCATCGTGCTGGGCGGCCAGAATAATGTCGCGGGGGCCGCTTATAGTTTGGCTGCGGGGTATTACGCTACGGCAGCTCACGAGCGCGCCTTCATTTGGAATGGAGATGGGGAGGGCGCGCAAAGCACAACCGCCGCCGGGCAATTCAAGGTTCACGCGCCGGGAGGCGCCGCCTTCTATACCGGAGCCGACACCTTGTTTGCCAGCGGCGAAATGAGTTGCCGCACGCTGAACATTCGGGGCGGGGCTGATTTGGCCGAGCCGTTCGCGATGTCAGGAGATTCCATTCAGCCGGGCGCGGTGGTGGTGATTGATCCCGAGCAACCGGGCCGGCTTAAGCTCAGCACAGGCGCCTACGACCGCAAGGTTGCCGGCATCGTGAGCGGCGCGGGCGGCGTGCAGCCGGGCATCAGCATGACCCAGGCTGACAGGCTGGAAGAGGGACGCAATGTGGCTTTGAGCGGGCGCGTTTATGCGCTGGTGGATGCGAGTAAGAATGCGGTCCGACCTGGTGACCTGCTCACCACCTCGGACACGCCCGGCCATGCGATGAAGGCGGAAAACCCGGCCCTGGCGCAGGGGGCTATCCTCGGCAAAGCGATGACGCCGCTGGCGGGAGGGCGCGGGCTGGTGCTGGTGCTGGTGAGCCTGCAGTAAAGTAACCGCGAAAGCCAACGAAGGCATCGCCCATGAAAACAATATTCAATTGGCTCGCGGTTGGGGTTGCGGTTGCGATCACCAACCTGCCCGGAGTATGCGGCGCGGCCAGCCTATCGGATTTTGGCTACGGCAACATGACCACGAAGCGGACGGTCCCGACCGTCCTGATTCTGGTCAATTTTACGAATAACAACGGTAACAATGCTCCTTACACGGTTCCTTACGCGATGGGGCCGAATTTGGTGGGCACAGACTACACCGCTGCCGTGCGTTGGTATTCAAACTGGTTCTTCAGCAAGACCAGCTCCCCGAAAAGCGTCAATGGATATTTCCATGAAATGTCCAACGGCCGAATGCAGTGGACTACCGGGGCGGTGTTCATGGTCACAAAAGATACCAATGATCTCTACGGGGCCATCTTTGACCGGGAAGACGAAAATGGTGACGCCGCGGATTCCGCGTATATAACCAAGATGATACGGCAAGCGATGGCTCAAGGCTTGGATTTATTGAGCTATGACACCTTTGGAAATGGAATTGTTGATGGCCTGGAATGTACCATCCAACTGATCACGAACGACGAGACCTTTGGTGGGGGAACCCGCAGTTATGGCCTGGCGCTAGGTCTAGGTTTCAGTTTCTACACTGGGAAAGTGACTATCCAGCGCTTTACCCATGGGATGAATGTCATTGTGGAGGAGTTGGTGCATGTGCTGCAAGCCGGCCATTGCGGGGATATCTACGGCCCCAGCAGTATGAGCGCGGGGTTTTCGGTGATGACGGGCGGCACTTATGTGCATGTGGATTCCTGGCACAAGGTCCAACTGGCCTGGTGCGAACCACGCATTCATTCGCTGCGGCAACCTGGGCAGTTTACGTTGCCGGCCGCCCAACTTATGGATTCGAACGGGCCGGTGATTCTTTATGACCCCTTGAGCAATCTGCGCGAGACCCGCGAGTTCTTTGTGTTGGAGTATCGCAGCACCAACACTGTCAGCAAGGGCGAGGGTTATGACCGGAACGTGAAAGACAGCGGCCTGGTAATTTGGCACGCGCAGCAAGGTGGGGGCAAGGACCCGGTCAATTGGACGGCGACCTACTTCGGGCTCCGGAAATGGTGGCGCTGCGCCAATTGTCGGGGCCTCTTCAGCACGGGGCCCGAGCTTGATGATGTTTGCCCGCAAGGGAGCGCCCATCACGAGGGCGAGGATGGTTACATTGGGGTGGCCCGGGGCGGGACTGACGGCGGTGTGCTCGGGTGGCGCGGGTGCCAGAAATGCGGCCAGATGTTCTACTATCCCAATGCCAGCACCAGTGTCTGCCCCGTCGGCGACCAGCATCAGGCGGATCCAACCGATTACTCGCTTCGACGCGACGATGACCCCGAGTCTCTCGGCCAAAGGGGCTGGCTGCATTGTTATAAATGCCAGGTCCTGTTTCGCCCGGTGTTTTACGATGACAAGCCGGACGACTATGGAGTTTGCGCCGGCAGTGGAGCGCACGATGCTGGGACGAACACCGCCACCTACGCGGTCCTCTGGGGAGACGGAGTTAACGCGATGATGACGGAAGGGTCGCCCGACATGGCCCGCGGACGCGGGAATGCTTGGCACGGTGGCGTGACCACGCCACTCCTGCGGTGGTTCGACGGTACTTTGAGCGGCACGCGAATCTATATTCATCCGTTCGCGGCCAATTCCGATCAGATCACGATTGACGTTCTGGCAAATTACGACACCTGGGTGGATTTTCCTTACACGGGGGCTGAGGAGGGCACGTTTCAGCGGCCATATAACACCTTCCATGAGGGGGTGGATGTGCTCTATCCCGGAGGCACTCTGCATGTGAAATCCGGGACCAGCCTCGAAACCGGGCGGGTCACGAAATCAATGAAGATTGAAGCCTATGGTGGTCCTGTTACCATTGGGCGGCCATAAACCGATTCGACTATGAAAAAGATCACATTTGCGCTCCTGTGTCTGTTGGCCAGTGGGTTTGCGCTTTGCGCGCAGCCTTATTCCATTAACTGGTACACCATGGATGGCGGCGGCGGCACGAGCACCGGCGGCGTTTACAGCGTCACCGGCACCATAGGCCAGCCGGATGCCGGCACAATGTCCGGCGGCAACTACACCTTGCAGGGCGGGTTCTGGGGCGTGATTGAGGCCGTGCAAACGCCCGGCGCCCCATTGCTCTCCATCCTCCGCACTGCGACGAACACGGTGGCCGTCACGTGGCCATCACCCTCGACCGATTGGACGCTGCAGCAGAACACCAACAGCGTCAGTTCGGTGAACTGGAGCAACGTGGCGGGCGGGATTGTGGATGACGGCACGACCAAAACACTGATCGTCAATCCGCCCGTAGGCAACCGATCCTACCGCCTGTTCAATCCGTGAAGCAGGTGATTCCCGGGCCAGACTTGCAGGGCAACAACCATTAGCCGCTCCGGGCAGGAGGTCCAGGCGCAGGCAAGAGATCGGATGGCCGAAACTCAGCGTTTCTCCACCCGTCTCCTTTTTGCAGGTGTTGGTGGGATTGTCCTTTTCAGAGGGTGGGCATTAATCCGCTGAGTGCCGCTCGCATTTGTTGCCGCGCCCGGTAGATGCGCGTTTCCACCGCCTTTACGGAACAATTCAAGATGGCGGCGATTTCGGCCTGGGGCAGGTGCTGATAAACGGCCAGGATGAGAGGCTGCTTGAGTTCCTCGGGCAAGGCGGCCACCGCCTTGCGCACCGCGTTGGCGCGCTCTTCGGTTTGCAGGCTTTGATCGGGAAGTGGCTCGGCAGCAGCCAGAGTGTCGTGCAGACGGGACTCGGCCTGGTCGTTCTCGGCGTCGAGAGAGACTTGCTGGTGACGCGACCGCCACCGATAGCGGTCGCGCACAAGGTTGCTGGCGATGGCGTAGAGCCACGTGGTGAACTTTTGGGCCGGGTCAAATCTCGCGCAATTCTGGTAAATCCTGACGAATGTTTCCTGAGCCAGGTCGGCGGCGTCCTCCTCGTTCTGCAAGGAGCGAACCAGGTAGTGAAACAACTTCTCGGCGTGGCGTTCCATCAAGTCGTTCAGAGCGGCATCATTGCCTCCAACCAACCGTGACATGTCCTGGGCATCCCGCTCGTCGGCGCTGGGGGTGTTCATCAGGGCAGCCTTACATCTGATGCTGATGGGTCGGTTGGCCGCCCGGTTCGGTGCGATGGTGTTCTTCCATCGCCTGGCCGCGCAGAATAGTCTGCTGCTCCACCCAGGCCAGATAACGCCGACCCTGCTCCGCGGGCATCGTCCGGCTGACGTCCCAAAAGTGTTTCATCATCTCGGCCTCGCAGTCAGCTCGCATCGTTGCCCGCTCGGTCAGCATGCTTTGAATTTCCGGCGTCACGTTCGTTGCCTGAGAGAACAACTGTTGGAGTTTCCGGCTTAGTTCCTCAATACGCTGGCACCGCGCGGCGCATTGGGGCAGGTAGGCCGCGTGCAACTGGGAAATGCGCGCGAATTCGGCGTCGCTGAGCTTGAATTCCTTTTTTAACCAGGCCAATTCCGGCTGCGGTTCGCGCATCATGTCCCGGCATGAAGCCGTGCCGAAGTAATAAAACCCGGCGAAGCCCACCGCGCCCAGGAGCAGCCCCAGTAATAGGATGGTTGCGCCCTTCCTCATGGCCGCGAGGCATCGGCGCGATACGGGTTGATCGATTGGACGTAGCGCATGCTCAGTTCCGAGTCCAGCCGGCTGGATTTGGTGTGGGCCGCCCATGACCCCGCGGTCACGCCCGACGCCAGCAGAACTGCCAGGTAGGCAAAGGCGAATTTGGGGCGCGGCAGGACGACTTCGATCAGGCGCCACAGCCCCGTCCAGACCGCTGGTTCGGGTTTGGGGTCGGCTTTCGCGATCCGCTGCCAGACCGTTTCCTGGAAACGGGGCGGCAGCGGCACATCCACGGTCCATTGCCCCAGGACTTTGCGCAAGGCATCGTCGGCTTCCGGGCCTTCATTCATATTCATAACGTCGGTGACCTAAGAACATTATCATATTCAGGGCTCGATGCCAGCCGCTCGGAGCACCCTGACAAGGCCCCTTCCTGACCCGGGTAATCGTGCCGATAGTCTTGGATTTCTCTGGCCCATGCATGGCTTTCCCGAACCGACTGGAAACCGTGAGTTTCATCGACTTTATATTGAGCGCTGCCCTGAACGGCCAGGCTTCAGCGGCTGCGATGACCGCCGCGAGGAGGATTTGTTTCGTTTTTCTTCATGAGCTTCGATTTTGAAAATTTGTCTGCTTTTTCGGGCGGGATTCCCGCCGTGTCCTATGCTTTACTACTCTGCGGACGATCGAATCCCTCACGTTCCTTTTGCCGCTCCTCCTCCAAGGTGTCCTTGTGCTCAGGCCAAAGATTGGCGTGAATCGGGCTGGGCCGCGCCGGAAGAATCATTCGGCGGCAAACGCTTCAGGCTGTGTGAGCGCCACAAGTAGTATATGGCCGGATAGACCAGCAATTCCATGATGGTGGAAGTGATCACGCCACCGATCATCGGCGTGGCGATGCGTTTCATCACGTCGGCACCGCTGCCGTGGCTCCACAAGATCGGCGCCAGACCGGCAATGATCACGCAAGCAGTCATGGCTTTGGGCCGGACGCGTTTGACGGCCCCGTGATAGATGGCATCTCGCAGGTCGCCCAGGTTGCGCATCCGGCCCTGTTTTGTCCAATCATCGTAGGCGAGGTCCAGGTACAGGAGCATGACAACTCCGGTTTCGGCATCAAGGCCCGCCAGGGCGATGATGCCAACCCATACCGCCACGCTTAAGTTGTAGTCGAGGAGCGCGAGAATCCCAATCGCCCCGACCAGCGAGAAGGGCACGGCCAGCATCACGATTGCGGTCTTGATGGCGGACCGGGTGTTCAGATAGATGATCAGGATGATGAGCAGGAGCGTGAGCGGCACGACGAGCATCAGGCGCTGTTGCGCGCGGAGCATGTATTCGTACTGACCGCTCCAGAAGATGTTGTAACCGCTGGGCAGCTTGATCGTGCCTTTGGCGACGGCCTCGTTCACCGCGCGCATGGCCATTTGGACATAGGTGCCGATATCGATTCCTTTGACATCCACGTAGATCCAGGCATTCGGCACGGCGGCCTCGCTCTTGACTCCCATGGGGGCATGGACCGTTTCGATCTTAGCCAATTGCCCGAGCGGTACCTGCGCACCTGTGGGTGTGGGGATGACGATGTCACGCAAAGCTCCGAGGTTTTCCCGGAAATCCCGGCTATAACGCAGGTTGATTCCGTAACGTTCCAATCCCTCGACAGTGGTGGTCAGGGGCATGCCGCCCAGGGCAACCTCCAGGACATCCTGAACGTCGGCAATCTTAAGGCCGTAGCGGGCAATAGCCTTGCGGTCGATCTTGAACTGGATGTAATTGCCGCCCATCGTCCGCTCGGCAAACGCGCTAAGAGTGCCCGGCACGCCTTTGACCACCACCTCAATCTCGGAGGCAATTCGCTCAAGCTGCGCCAGGTCAGGTCCTGCGACCTTGATGCCGACCGGCGTTTTGATGCCGGTAGCCAGCATGTCGATCCGGGTCTTGATGGGCATGGTCCAGGCGTTGTTGAGACCGGGGATTTGCACGGCCGCGTTCAGTGCGTCGATGAGTTCGTCGGACGTGCGTCGGCGGTGAGCGATGACCTTGCCGGCGTCGTCTTTGATGTCCACCACGGGCCATTCTGCTTCGGGCTTCAGCATGATCGTGGTCTCGATCATGTCGAAGGGGGCGGGATCGGTGGCGCTCTCAGCGCGCCCGACCTTGCCGAAGACATGATGCACTTCTCGGAAGCGGCGGATAATCTTATCGGTGGTCTGAAGAACTTCCCGAGCCTTGGTGGGAGAAATGCCGGGGAACGTGGTGGGCATGTAGAGCAGGTCCCCTTCGTAGAGAGGCGGCATGAACTCCGAGCCGAGGTTCTGATAGGGGAAAAACCTCCCGGCCTTAAAGGCCCATTCCTTTGCCTTGCCATCAGGCAGGAGGCGCGCGGTGAGATTGTTCCAGGGGAAGAACACCCACACGACGAGCCCGGCGGCCGTAAAGACAACCGGCCAGCGCCATTTGATGACAAAATCGATCACCGGATGGTAGAGCCAGATGAGCAGGCGGTTGATGGGGTTTTTCTCTTCGGCGGGGATTTTCCCGCGGATGAAGAAGCCCATAAGAACCGGGGCCAGGGTGATGGAGAGGATGGCGGCTGCCGCCATGGAGTAGGTTTTGGTGTACGCCAGCGGTTTGAACATCCGGCCCTCTTGCGCCTGGAGCGTAAAGACCGGCAGAAAGGATACGGTAATAACGAGCAGGGAGTAGAACAGGGTCGGACCGACCTCGACCGCGGCATCGCGGATGATGTCCCAGTGCGGTTTCTTGCCCTGGTCGTGCTCCATGTGTTTGTGGGCGTTTTCGATCATGATGATGACCGCGTCCACCATGGCGCCGATAGCGATGGCGATGCCGCCGAGCGACATGATGTTGGAACTGATTCCCTGGCCGAACATGACGAGAAAGGACATCAGCACCGCAATCGGCAAAATCAGGATGGCCACAAAGGCGCTCCGCAGATGCATGAGGAAGGCGAGGCAAACCAGGGCCACGACGATGCTTTCTTCGATGAGCTTTTCCTCGAGTGTCTTGACGGCGCGGTCGATGAGCGCGCTGCGGTCATAGACCACGGTGTAATTCACGTCCGCCGGAAGACCCTTCATGGCCAGGTCGAGTTTCTTCTTTGCATCCAGGATGACTTGCCGAGCGTTGGCTCCGTAGCGCACGACCACCACGCCACCAACGGTTTCACCCTCCCCGTTCAACTCCGCGATGCCCCGGCGCATGTCCGGCCCGAATTCCACGTTAGCCACCTGCCGCAACAGGATGGGCACGCCCTTTTCTTCCACCCCCACAGCCACGTCGCGCAAATCCTCCAAGCTCTCGACATACCCGAGCACCCGGATCATGAACTCTTTTTCCGACAACTCGATGGATCGGCCGCCCACCTCGCCGTTGCTGCGCTGCACCGCCATGGCCACCTCCGAGATCGACAGGTTATAGGCTCGCAACTTGGCGGGATCCACCGTCACCTGGTATTGTTTGACGAAACCGCCGACCGAGGCGACCTCGGCGACGCCTTCCACCGAGGCTAGTTGGTAACGCAAATACCAGTCCTGCATCGAACGCAGTTCGGCCAGGTCGCGGTTGGTGGAGGTGAGGGAATACATGAAGGCCCAACCGACGCCCGTGGCGTCCGGTCCAAGCGTGGGGGTGACGTTCTTGGGCAACTGCGAATTGAGGCCGCTTAAATACTCCAGCACGCGACTGCGGGCCCAATAAGGATCGGTGCCGTCTTCGAAAATCACATAGACAAACGAGAACCCGTAGAAGGAATAACCGCGCACCACCTTTGCCTTGGGCACCGAAAGCATTTTGGTTGTGATCGGGTAGGTGACCTGGTCCTGCACGATTTGCGGCGCCTGTCCCGACCATTCGGTATAGACAATCACCTGCACATCCGAGAGGTCGGGGATCGCGTCGAGCGGAATGTTCTTGAGCGCGTAAAGTCCCCCGAGCACCAGCGCGATGGTGCCCATTAGGACGATGAACTTGTTCTTGAGCGAAAAATCTATGATGCCTTTTAGCATAAGTCGTAGGAGCGTGGAGCGTCGGGAGCGCCCTCAGTGTTGGTGCTGCTGCGGCATCGTGGCATCACTCGGTGGAGCACCCGGGTGCTGTTTGCGCCAGTTTTCCTCCGCGACCTTGCCATGGGGCAAAGTGCCGGTGGGCACCAGTTCCATTTCGCACTTTGGGCATTTGCCGTGTTTGTCCGACACCACGTCCGCGTGGGACGCCATCGGGCAGGTGTAGAGCGTTGGGAGCGTGGAAGGTGCACTGACGCTCCCACTTTCCACGCGTTGACGCTCCACGCTCCCCGGTTCGGACGCCGCCACAGGTGGCGGCATCATGACAGGAATGAGCGTCATGTCGCATTTGGGGCATTTGCCCGGCTTTTCGGAACGTACGTCGCTGTGTTCGGGCATGGGACACGTGTAATAAAGCAATTGACCGCCGGGCTGTAGTTTCCGCAAAGCTGCCGTGGTCACCGGTACGAGCGTCATCCCGCAAATTGAGCATTTGCCGGGGTGGTCGTATTGGATGGATACATGCTCCGGCATCGGGCAGATGTATTTAAGAATCGTCGAGCCTAGAGCGTCTGGAGGGTGAAGCGTGGAGGAGGCTGCAACGTTCTCACGCCCAGATACTTCCCGCTCCGGGTGCTTCGAGGGCTCAAGCATTTTCTGGATCGCCTCACGCAGCTGGCTTTCTGAATCCAGCATGAACTGGCCAGAGGTGACAATGCGTTCGCCTTCCTTCAGTCCACTGATGACCTGGTACATGTCGTTCTCGGCTTGTGGCCCCAAGACGACTTCTCGCGGTTGGAACTT
>JBBQYD010000060.1:0-16537 GCA_038209025.1 Verrucomicrobiota bacterium
AGGCGCTCAATCCGTCGAGTCGGAGATGCGCCCGTTCGCCCCCCAGCACCAAGCCGCTTCGCCAATCCCATTCGGCACCTCCGCCGAGCGTCCAGAAGGCGGCCGCCAGAAAAGCCATCAGCCCAGCCAGTGTCAACGCCAGCCAGGTGCGCGGCAGCCACGCGCCGCTCAACGCGGCGGCCACCAGCGCCACTAGGGCACCCGCCATGAGCCAATCCATCGTCATGGGGGATTCCCGCCCTTCAACTCAACGCCGCCGGCCGCATCGGCTGCCGCGAGCGCCTGCAAGATTTCTGCGTCGGTCACGCCCTTTTCCACCAACGTACGCAGGGGTCCCTCGGCGATGGCGCCGCTGAGCCGGGCCAGCATGTCGAGGTGCGCGCGGGGCGAAGGCGGGATGAAGAAGAACAGCCGCGTCACCGGCACGCCGTCGGCCGGAGGTTCCACCAGCGGCAGGTCGTCGCGCAGCAGGAGCAGCGTGATCACCCCGGCGTCCCGACCCAGCGTCACCCGCGTGCTGAAGTGCGGCAGCGCGAAACCACCACCGATGGGCGCCCAGTTGACACCACCCGGTGCGCGCATTCGCTGGGTCAGCATCGCGCGCACCGGGTGGGGCACCTTCGACAAGGAACCGATCATCCGTTCCAGAACTCCGGTCGCGCCCGATGCCGGAACATCGCGCCAGATGCCCCCGGCCCGCAGCATCGGTGCCAACTCCAGACCGGTGGTGAAAAAGCCGTTCTCGGGAGCCAGGAACCCGGCCCGCGCCGTCAGTCCGTGTTCGGCCGCCCACTGGGCCACACGGGCACGGTCGAACAACAGCCGGCCACGATCCTGCACATGCGGCAGTCCCTCGTCGCGGATCCAGTCATCAACAACTTTTTCTGAAACGCCAAATGACTCCGCCAGTTCAACCAGGTTTAGATACATGTCTTGTCAGTAATTCGTTTTCACGGCCTGTATGGGTGCCCTTCATTGGTCCCACACTAACGTCATGACTGCCACCGCGGCCAGGCCGATAATCAGATAAAGAATGTAGGCATGCGTCCGCCCGTGCTGCAACCGGCGGGCGACTCCGGAAATCCACATCACCACCCGCGCGAACGGCTCAATCACCCGCTCCAGTACGGTCTCCGGCGTGTGCTCGGCAAACTCGGCGCGCCGGGGAAACGTCTCGGCCGGCCGATGCGCGTGCCGCTCCGGCAACAAGATCCACGCAAACCATTCGGTAATGATGCCGGCAAACGAACCTGCCGTGTATTGCATGCGCGCCGTCGGCGCGGTGTAGCCGCAGTCCCAAGTCAGTCCGCGCGCCCAGCCGTGCCGGTGGGCCCGCCGCCAAAGCCAGACGGCCCCGGCGACCGCCGATACGGCCAGCGCTGCGTGAACGAAACCCAGGGTCGTCAAGGATTCCGGCGCCGGTGCGTCCACCCAGGTGTCCCGCCACGCCGTCACCGCCGTCCGCACTGCCGGCCAAAAAACGAATGGCGCCAGGCCAATGGCCACACAACCCGCTGCGAGGACCAGCATCGGGCCGCGCATCCACGAGCCGCATTCGTGCGCGTGTTCGGCCGCGGACGAGCGCGGCGCGCCGAGGAAGACCACGCCGCACACCTTGATGAAACAGGCCAGCGCCAGGGCGCCGGTCACCGCCAGCAGCACGATGGCCGGAATCGCTCCCACCACCGCCGCACCGGGTTGGTTGACGGCGTCGAACATTCCCAGATACACGAGCCACTCGCTCACAAACCCGTTCAGCGGCGGCAGACCGGAAATAGCCGCCGCGCCCAAGGCGAACAGCGACGCAGTCCACGGCATCGCCCGCCACAATCCACCGAGTTGGCTCATTTCGCGCGTGCCGGTGGCGTGCAGCACCGAACCGGCGCCGAGGAATAACAACGCCTTGAACAGGCCATGGTTCCACACATGCAACAGGCCACCCGCCAGCGCCAGAGCGCCCCATGCGGGATGCCCTTGGGCCGCCGCTACCAGCGCGAACCCGACGCCCATGAGAATGATGCCGATGTTTTCGACGCTGTGATAGGCCAGCAACCGCTTGAGGTCGTGCTGCCCTAATGCGAAGGCTACCCCCAGTACGGCGCTCACCACACCTAACACGGCCACCACCCAGCCCGCCCCCACCGGCACCGGCAGCCACCCGCTGAACCGCACGATGCCGTAAATGCCCACCTTGATGGCCACGCCGGAGAGGATCGCCGACACATGACTGGGCGCGTTGGCGTGCGCGGAAGGCAGCCAGATGTGGAGCGGGAACATGCCGGCCTTCACGCCAAATCCGAACAGCGCCAGCCAGAACAGCGGCGCCAGCTCCGCCTGCTCGCGCATGGGACCCAAGTCCCAGCTTCCCGTGCGTGCCGCCAGCAAGGAGAAAAACGCGAACAACGCCAGTGTGCCGGCATGCGAGGCCGCCAGATAAAGCCAGCCCGCGGCCCGCACCTCGCGCCGCCGCGCATCGAGGGTGATGAGGAAAAAACCGCAGACGGCGAATAACTCCCACGCGATGAGAAAGTGCAGGCCATTCGAGCACAGCAGCAACAGGCCGATGCAGAGCATTAGCGCGCTCCACCAGAAGCGCCCCCGGGGCGCTGAGCGCGGGTGCGCGGCGTCCGCCCAATACTCACGCGAGTACGTGCCGGCGGCGCCCCCCACCACAGCCACCAGGGCCAGAAACAGGGCGCTCACGCCATCCAGGCGAAGGTGTAACGATTCCCCGCCGAGGAGGAAGGAACTCCGCCATTCCCATGCGGCGCCCGCAGCCAGCACCCAGGAGGCGCCACCGGCGGCGGCCAGTGCGCTCGCGAGCAAGGCCGCCAACCACCACCGCGGCGCACGAAACGCTGCTACAAAGCTGAGGAGAATGGCCGCGCCCGCCGCCGCCAACAGCACGCCGGGACTCATCGCCTGCCCTTCCAGTGGTTGCCTTGCGGGGGCCAAAGGACAGAAATTGTTCTTTGAATGGCCCTACCCATGGCTGGCTTTCTCCTCTTTGGGATTGGGCACGTCGGTGCTGATTCGGCGAATTGCCTCGAACAACGCGTCGCGTCCCGCCTGCGCCGACACGAGTGATTTGAACTTCGCGTCCCGCAGAGCGAATGACAATCGGGCGAGCAGGTGCAGGTGCGCCCGCATCGTGGGACTAATCAGCGTGAACAACGCCTGCACTGGCTTGCCGTCCAGCGCGCCGAAATCAATGGGCTTCTCCAGAAAACAGAGCGAGATCAGCGGCTTGTCCACATGCAAGACGACGGGATTCCGCGCGTGGGGAATGGCGATGCCATCGCCAATGGCGGTCGAGGCCAGTTGCTCGCGTGCCAACAGCACCTGGAACAGGAACTCCCGGTCCACCTCATCCGGCAGCCGCACCACTTCGACGACGCTGCGCAGGGCGGATTCCTTGTCCGAGCCACCGATCCGGTAGAAGATGCCGCCGAGTTGGAGCGCGTCAGAAAGTGTTGGCAGCGGTTGGCTGGTGTGCTCCAAGTCGTGCAAGGCACCAACCGGCATGTTGAGTTTGTTGGCAGTCGCCCACTCCAGAACCTCGGCACGAGTGAACCGATACTGGCCGCTCATGCGGTAGCCCGGCAGTTTCCGCTCGTTGAGCCAGCGGTAAACCGTCTTTTCTGAAACTTCCAGCATTTCAGCCACATTTCTGACGGTTAGCTTCATCTTTCCATGTAGAACCTATCACTGTCCGCAAGTGGACATTTCTGGACACTTATGTCCGGGTCTGAGTTCCGTGTCAACACCGATCGTGTTGTCGCTGCACGCGAAATCCGATCTGCTTGAGCACGTTGAGCATTTCAAGTCCGTCGCTCGTATGAAACGATTCGTTAAATATTCAGGTTAACTTCCTCTCCGGCAGCCATTTTTCCGTGGTATTTCTACGACCTGCATGCCAAGCTTTTGCCAATGACGAAAAGGTTACTGTGCTTTGCGCTGGCCGTGCCGATGTGCTTCCTGTGGCAAATGGCGAGCGGCGCTCAACCTCAGCCGAAGATCAAGGTCCGGATACTCCAACCCCAGGACAAGGACGTCATCTCCGGCACCGTTCAGGTTCGTGCCAGTTTCAGCCCGGATCCGGGCGCGCGAATGCCCACCCAGGCCCTGGTTGGGTTTGGCGGGCCTCCCTGGGTAACGATGTCGCAGCTTCAGCTCACCGGGGAGTGGGCGGCGGCGGTTGACACCACGCTGGTTCCCAACGGGGTGCAGACCTTGACGGTGGTCAGCGATGAACGCCGTGGACGTGGGGCGACCGAGGTGGTGGTGACCAATGCCTACAAGTGTTTCTTTGCGGACCTGCACGCCCACACCAGCTATTCCGACGGCGCCATGAGCCCGCGAACCGCCTGCGATTACGCCCGAAATACCGCCAAGCTCGACGCATTCTCGCTCACCGATCACCTGGAGAAGGTTACCGACGAGGAATGGGCGGACACGCGTGAGCAAGCGGAGAAAGCCAACCAGGACGGCGCGTTCGTAACTCTGAACGGCCTGGAATGGACCAAGAAGCTGGGGCACGCCTGCATCTTTGATCCCCAGACCCGCGTCTGGCCAACGGACCTGGACGAGTTTTACCAGGCTGCGGCCGAGGCCGGTGTGATTGTGAAATTCAACCATCCGGGCCCTGGAACCAATGTGTTCAACGGCCTGGCCTACTCCGAGGTCGGGGACCGGGCTGTCGAGTTGATGGAGGTCCGGCGAAGCGAGGAGGAACAGGGCTACATCCGCGCCCTGAACCTGGGCTGGCACCTGGGGCCCGACGGCTCCGACGACACGCACGCGCCGAATTGGGGCAAGGCGCGCGCCTGGACCGGCATCTGGGCACCCGGGCTCTCCCGCAGGGATATCTGGGAAGCGCTGAAGGCGCGGCGCTGTTTCTCGACCCTGGACCGGAACTGCCGGCTCCTGTTTCAGGCGAACGGAGCGGCCATGGGCACCATCCTGACTGAACCGGTTGACTCCCTGACCATCACGGTCACCGTTGAGGATCCGGATCCGAACGACACGATCGCCAAAATCGCCCTGTTCCAGGACGGCCAGGTGACCCGGACAACCGAACCAGGAACGGCGACTACGCAGTGGTCAACGACGGTCAACGTGCAGCCCGGTTCACACTACTGGTTTGTCAAAGTCACGCAGGCGGATACCAATGCGTTGTGGTCGGCGCCCATCTGGGCAACCGGGCGGCCCGGCAAGTGAACGGGTGGCGGGGACCCTGGGCTTTACCCGGTTATTGCCCGGTGGGGACCAGAAGCTGGGGTTCCCCGCTAATTGGAAATAGGCGCCATCAAGGTGCGGTTCATGGCGAGGCTGGCGCGATTATTTTCCACCCCGGCGGTTTTGAATTCCTGGAATTTCTTGATTTCCTCCGGGCTAAGAAAAACGCCGCCGCGCTCTGCGACACGCTGATAGATGTCCTCCAGGATCTTGAGGCTCCGCTCGCCTTCCTGCTCGGAAGCGATGTTGCAGAAATTCAGAATCGGCACCGTCTGGTAATCCGCGGGCAGGCCCGCCTTGGCCAAGACTGCCTGCGTCTCCTCCTGGAGCACCTGGGCGAGTTGTTTGGCTTTTTCCCGCTTGGCCGCATCATCGCCGGTCAGTTGACCTTTGAACTGCTCGGTGGTCAGGGTGCTCAGCAGGTCCTTCGTGTAATCCTGGTAACGCGTCAAACCATCGGCGCCGAGCAGGGTTTGCACCTGCTGCTGCAACACCGTCTCCTGGCCGGCGAAAACCTGGTTCATCTGGTCCGTCGTCAGCTTGTCCCGCAGGGCGGTGGTGACGTTTCCCACATTGACCATGATATGGTCCGCCAGCAGCTCGTTGAGCTGCCCGGTCTGTTCCGGTGTGAGTTTCAGGCTTTGCGACAAACCTTTGTAAATGATCGACATGCCCATTTTTTGCTGGTCGCGCAGCAGCTTGGTCATTTTGGGATCGGCGGTGACCTTGCTCAAGGCGCTGCTGGAGCCGATGGTCGCGTTCTCCTGCCGCAGCCGGCCGACCTCGCCGCGGAGTTTCAGCACCTCATTGGGGCTGCGCCTGAGAGCTGCAATTTCGGCGGTCAGCGAGGCCAGCGCGTTGGTGGCGCGGTCACGCTGGCCCACCAAATCCTGGACCTGGTTGCTGAGCAAATTCCTTTGGTCATCGGCCTGGCGGAGGGTCTGGACTTGCTGGCGCAAATCAGCCACCTGGCTGGCCTGGAATATTCCGGTTACGAGCGCGCCCGTGAGGACCGCGCCGACGATCGTCTTTTGCAGAGTAGTCATAGCGATGGTTTTGGTGATGGCAACCGCGGTTGAAGTGGTGAGCGCAACGGAGGCGGCGACGGCGCCGGTGGCAACCGTCACGCCGAGCCCGGCGGGCGCAGCCTGAATGGCATTGGCGGAAAGCAGGGCGGCAAGCCCGCTCACGCCCACCGAGACCTTGCGTTTCAAGCAGAATTCACGCAGCCGCTCCAGGGCGCGGCTCACCCGTTTCTGGGCGGCGTCTTCGCTCGCGCCCAGGGCCTCGCCGACTTCCCGCAGGGACTTATTCTCAAAGTAGCGGAGCAGAATCGCGGTGCGGTCGGTGTCGTCCAGCGAATGCATGGCTTCATCGAGGAGCGGTTCGATCTGCGTCCAGTCCGCGGAGGTGTCGTTGAGGTCACTCATCTGAAAGGCGATTTGTTCCCGAGCCTGCCGCCGGGCTTCGCGGCGAAGCAGGTCGATAGCCGCCAGGCGGGTGACGTGATACAGCCACGCCGTCAGGACCGTATCCGGGCTCAGGCTGGCGGCTTTGCCGGCGAGGTTGGCGAAGACGGTTTGGCAGACTTCCTCGGCGAGTTGTGGTGAGCGGACCTGGCGCAGGGCGGCGGAATAGACGAGACCCAGGTGGCGGTTCACCAAGGTGGTAAACGCGTCCTGCGACTTTTCCCGGGCGAATTGCCCCAGCAGATCAAGATCGTTCGCGGTCATGTCCATCAATATACCGACACCGAGTAACAGATTCCGACAAACTTTTCCGCGGAAAACGGCTGAGCGTGACAATGGACATGTCCGGCACCGCAGCCCCGTCCGTAACCATCGCTCCCCGCAATCCCGGCCGAGGCGTCCTCAGCCGTCCGCTTCCATCAGCGAAACCAAACGGAACCGAAATAGCCGTTTTTTGCGAATTGTGGGGTCTAAATGGGGTCGCCCATCACCGTTATGCTGAGGCTGCCGAAGCTTTACCTTGAAAGAATGCTCTGCCAACGTCGTTCATTTTCCAGAAGCCCGCCGAGAGCAGCCCGTTGTTCGGGCGTGGTCACGTAAGGAATGAGCTGGGAGAGATGCTCATAGTCTCCTCCTTCGTTGGCTTTCTGGAACGCCCCAATTGCGGGAAACAATAATCTGAGATTGTCATTCCCCGTGAAGCAGTTTGCCGTCGGAGTAATAACCATACGCCAATCATACTCTTCATCTATCGGCAAGGCCTTTTGGGTCACGAGCCAGTCGCTGGTTCCTATGCGGACGTGCGGGAATTCGCTCGCGGGCGCGATTTTCCAACGTTCCAGCACAGCATTATCCATCGGCGGCTCAAAGTGCGGCTGAACTTGGGCAAGGTCAGTGGGAGCTTGTGAATTGTGAGCTTCCAGATACTTCCGGAGCGCGGCCTGCAGTTGCTTGTAAAATCGATTTTCTGCAAGTTGGCGCAGATCCCACAGGGTCTTGCGATCATTATCTCCTCTGGTTGCAGCGCTCAACCAATCCTCGGTCGTGAGAAACTGGAATTCCGGAATCTTCGCCTCCGGCGTCCGCTCCACCAATTCCTTAAGCCTGTTGACGCGTTCGGTCCAGGATTTAACTGGAGCAGCAGCGGGATCATTCGTTTCGCTGTTCGCCTTGGCTTTCAACCGGGCGAGTTCCTGAGCGTTGGTTCGCAATCGGGCCACCTCGCCGCGCAGTCTGCCCTCTTCGGCGGTATCGCGGCTCACGCGTTCCTTTTCCGCGCGCAAGGCCTCAACGGCTTGGAAGGTGGAATCACGTTCATTGGTCAGTTGGCGGGCTTGCTCCTTGAGCTGTGCCAATTGCTGCCGGGCTGTTTGCAGCCGGCCGCGCAGTGTTGAATTATGCCGCCCCTGATAGATGTTACTCCCAACAGCGAGAGCCAAGGTTGCTCCGATAATGGCCTTTTGCAGGGTCGTCATGGCGATGGCTCATTGCTTGGGAATGGGTTTGAAACTGGTGAAGGTCAACATATCTGGCTGAATAAGCCACCGCTTATCATTTGATTCAGCTATCGACGATGCCTCCCGCTGGGTTACCACATGGGCTGCCTCCCCGTTGCTGTCTTGAGATTGGAGGTTCGGGAATTCACTGGCAGGCCCGATCTTCCACCGTTCGAAGACGGCATCATCCACCGGCGACTTGAGATACGGGCGAAGCTGGGCGAGGTCCGTGGGGAACTGCGAATTATGGGTTTGCACATATTTCTGAAGCGCAGGCTGTACGAGTTGGCTGAACGCCTGCCTCGCTGAGAAGCGCATTCCACCCAGCACCTCCTGCTCACCCATCCCGGCCGCGATGTGTCTTGCGGCATTCCACCAGTCTCCTTCACCGAGAAGCCGGAATTCCGGAATGACCGCCTCGGGCGTGCGCTCTACCGCCGCCCTGATCCGGTTCAGGGCCGCAACCCAGGACTCGACCATGGCCGTGACCGGGTCGCTTGTCTCGCTGGAAACCTTTGTGCTTTGGCGCGCTGACTCAATGGTGGAACGTAATCGCGTTGCCTCGGCGCGCAGCCGGAGCAAATCCCGATTGTCAGTGCTCATGCGCAGAGCCTCACGCAGGCCGGCCAATGAGCGCGCCGCTTCATCGCGTTTGCTGGTCAGTTGCCCGATTTGTTCAGTGAGTGGTCCTTGTTGTTGCTCGATGGTCTGAAGCTGGGTTCGCAAGGACGAGGTTTCACATGCTTGATAAATCCCGGTTCCGACGGCGACGGCAAGCGCCGCCCCGACGACGGCTTTTTGGACTGTGGTCATCGCAATGGCCTTGGTGGCAGTTGCAGTGGCGGTGCCGGTGAAGGTCGTTCCCCCCAGTGCGGCGGCCGTTGAAATGGCGGCCGCCAATCCAACCGGCGCGGCCTGGACGGCATTCGCGGAAATAACAACGATCAGCCCGCTCGCCTCGGCGGTCACGCCACGCCTGGCGAAGAATTCGCGCAGGCGCTCCACGGCCCGGCTGACGCGCTTTTGCGCGGTGTCATCGGACGTGCCGAGAGCGTGGCCAACTTCGCGTAATGATCTGTTCTCGAAGTACCGCAGCAGGACGGCGTCCCGGTCCTCCTCGCTTAATTCGCCCAAGGCGGCGTCGAGATACGGTGCGATGAGTTCCCAACCGGGGTTGGATTGGGTCCCAAGCAATTCGTTCATGGCGGCAGCCTCCTGTTCGCGGACACGGCGGCGCACTTCAGTGCGGACGGCGTTGGCGGCGAGATGTTGCGTTGTTTGATGCAACCAACCGGGCAAAGCCCGACGGTTTCTGAGTCGCCGGACATTTTGCACCAAGGCCAAAAACACACCCTGCGTCACGTCTTCGGCCAAATGCTCGTTGTGGACCATGCGCAACGCGGAGGAATAAACCAGATCCACATGTCGGCGCGCCAGTTGAGTAAACGCCGCCTCAGACCGCTCTTCGGCGTAATCACTCAAAAGCTCTTGGTCGGTCAAGCCATTCATCCCATCAAATAGTAACCGCCCTTTGGAAAATCCGACAAGAAATATCAAAAGCGCGCAACTCGCGCCCGGAGACAAGGTGGGCCATTGAGAATAATTTTGTCGGATTCTCGAAACGGCGGTTACTCACCAACTGAGATGACGATTATGAAAGGTTTAATGCAAAAGACATTGGGTAGCCGGGTACCGGGCCTGTGGTTTATGCTGGCCTGCCTGCTGCTGGTCTGCACGCTGACCCGCGCCATTCGCGCGACCAACCAGGTCGTGCGGGACGTGGATGGCACTTTCGAGCTGATCACCCAGCCAACCCCAACCCACCGCGCCCCAAGCCCCCTCGCCTCACCTAACCCCGCAACAATACACTAGCGCTTTTAGCCCGGATTCTCCGCAGCCCATCATCCAAACCAACATCTATGCAAAAACGATCATGCCAACATCATGACCGACAGCCTATGAAACTCCTCGGTTATTCTCTCTTGATGGGCCTCCTGTCGGCGGCCCTGGTCATGGCCGCGAGCACCCAGGCCACAGCCCAGGAATACACCTTCACCACTCTCGCCGGACTGCCAGACGTTGGCGCGGGCGACGCCGACGGCCCGGGCAGCCTTGCGCGCTTCCGCGCGCCACGGGGTGCGGCAACGGACAGCGCGGGCAACGTGTACGTGGCGGACTCGCTCAACCTTACGATCCGGAAGGTGACGCCTGGCGGCGTGGTCACGACGTTGGCAGGGTTGGCGGAAAGCTTTGGCAGCGCCGACGGCCCGGGCAGCTTTGCGCGCTTCTACCTCCCATGCAGCGTGGCGGTGGACAGCGCGGGCAACGTGTACGTGGCGGACACCTTCAACCACACCATCCGGAAGGTGACGCCCGGCGGCGTGGTGACGACGCTGGCAGGGTTGGCGGGAAGCTATGATTTTGCCGATGGCACGGGCAGCGCCGCACGCTTCTACAATCCATTTGGCGTGGCGGTGGATAGCGCGGGCAACGTGTACGTGGCGGATTCGCGCAACCATATGATCCGGAAGGTGACGCCTGGCGGCGTGGTCACGACGTTGGCAGGATTGGCGGGAAGCTATGGCAGCGCCGACGGCCCGAACAGCGCCGCGCGCTTCTCCCTCCCATGCAGCGTGGCGGTGGACAGCGCGGGCAACGTGTACGTGGCGGACGCCTACAACCACACAATTCGCAAGGTGACGCCCGCCGGTATAGTGACGACCCTGGCGGGGTTGGCCACAAGCCCTGGGAGCGCCGACGGCACGGGCAGCGCTGCACGCTTCCACCTCCCAAAGTGCGTGGCGGTGGACAGCGCGGGCAATGTGTACGTGGCGGACTCTCTCAACCATACAATCCGGAAGGTGACGCCAGGCGGCGTGGTCACGACGATGGCAGGGTTGGCGGGAAAACGGGGCAGCGCCGACGGCACGGGCAGCGGCGCACGCTTCCACAATCCATTTGGCGTGGCGGTGGACAGCGCGGGCAACGTGTACGTGGCGGACTCGCTCAACCATACGATCCGGAAGGTGACGCCCGGCGGCGTAGTGACGACCCTGGCAGGGGCGGCGGGCTCCTTCCCTCACCCGGGTCTGGTCAAATCAGGAACGTGAATTCGGTGTTAGCAATATTATGAATACCACTGCCGCCTTTCTGTTGATGGTCATCCTGGCCGCTTTGTCCCCAAGCGCTCACTCCGCTGAGGGCTCAAACGCCCCTTCCCTGCAAGTCAAGGTGGACCCGCGGGTCGAGTTGCTCAGCCTGATCTTTCGGCTGGCAGGCAATCCTGAATACAGCCAGGGCAAGGTCGCCTCTTACAATCAGGACGCTGACCAGCAATTCGGCAGGTTTCGCAACCACGCCGTCGTGAGCCTGGCCCAAGAGCTGCGCCGGACCCGTGGCGTCTCCTACGACGCCGTCATGAGCCTGGCGGTGCATGTGAGGGACATCGAGGGGTTGGACCTGGCTGTCCCGCTCGGTCCCTGGCCGGAGGACCTCGATGGCCGGTGGAGCCCGGAGAGCGTGAATAAGTTCCTGGACGCAGCCCGGCATTTCGTGCGCGACACCGGTTTCAAGAAGTTCCTGGAACAGCATCAAAAGCTCTACCAGACCACAGCCACCCGAATGCAGGCGATGCTCGAAAAAAGCGCGCACCTCGAATGGTATCAAAGCTATTTTGGCGACCGACCGAGCGCCCGCTTCACGGCCGTGCCGGGTCTCTTGAACGGCGGTTGCTGCTACGGACCGCGTTGCCGTAATGCCAAGGGCCAGGGGGCGTTCTACTGTATTCTGGGCGTCTCCAAGACCGATAGCCAAGGCCAGCCCGAGTTCACTCCCGACATGCTCGGCACCGTCGTGCATGAGTTCTGCCATTCGTTCGCCAACCCCATCATTGACCGGCACCAGGCGGAGCTAGCGGTCGCCGGCGAGAAGATTTTCCGGCACGTCGCCGAGCGG
Organism: Verrucomicrobiota bacterium; assembly: GCA_038209025.1. Taxonomy (GTDB): domain Bacteria; phylum Verrucomicrobiota; class Verrucomicrobiia; order Limisphaerales; family UBA8199; genus JBBQYD01. The sequence continues at coordinate 12,158 of JBBQYD010000060.1, forward strand.
ATGCGCGCGCAGGCTTATGGAAATGCCGCGACGATGCTGCGCGAATCGCTCGTTCGCGCCTGCACCGTCCGATTCCATCAGCGATACGGCGGCTCCGAAGCCGCCGGTCGCGCCGCCCAATCCGAGGTCTCTCGCGGCTTTGTGTGGACCGCCGACCTTGCCAAGTTGCTGGCCGAATACGAGGCTCGGCGGGACAAATATCCCACGCTCGATTCCTTTGCCCCGCGCCTGGCCGGGTTCTTCACGAAATACGCCAAGGACTTCGACAAGCAGCGAAACCAAACTCAACCGAAGTAGCCGATTTTTGCGAATTGCGGGGTCTAAATGGGGTGGCTCATCACCGTGAGTCTGAGTGACGACGCGGTAGATAACGAAAATCCCGGCCCACGGTTTCCGCCAGTCGCTTACGCCTCTCAACACACGTGGCCCTTGCTTGGCAAGCATTCCCTAATGGAATCCCTGATGGAATATCTCACCCGCGCAAGCATACCCCCCTGCGAAGTGAATAATCCTTCCGACAAACTTTCCCCCGGCAGAACGTCTGGGCGTCCACAGTTCTCAGGCGCCATTGAGTTCCAACCTCCCTCAAAAAGAGCTCACCGCTCAAACACAAGCGCCATACTGCCCGCGACTCTCCATCGCGGGCTGATTCGGGCTGGTTCAACTACGGGCGTATTTGCTGGCTCCGCTGCGCTCCCCAGCAATACACCCTTTCGGGTTGGGCGCCTTATTTTGGTGGCAGTTGGAACCGGCCCGCCACGATCCCGGGAACCGTGATGTCCTCGTCCAGCTCTTCCCAGCGCAAGGCATAGCCGCTGACTTCAACCTGGACGCGAGCCAATTGTTCTTCTGTAGCCGCCGCCAGGATCCGAAACCGATCGGCGGGGAAGCCGATAGTCCGCCCATCGTGAAGCTCAATGTGTATCGTCCGCCCCTCGGCCCATGCCCGCACGGCGGCGGGTTCCACGGCAAGGCGTGGCTCATCGGTTATGGTACTCATCGAATGCCCTTCTCAAAACGTCGTGATGTTCAAAAACCAACTGTTCAATGCGTCGCAGGTCGTGAGGTCGCACTCCGCGGTTTCCGGCCAGACCGATGGCCGGCGCCAGCCAAAACTTACACTCCCCCTCGGGAGTCCGAACGTGAATGTGAGCTGGCTCCTGTCGCTCATCCGAGTAAAAGTGAAACCTGAATGATCCGATTCGCAGGATCGTCGGCATGAAAGCAGGTTATCACCTGGGGCAGGGCAAATGCAACTGAATCCCTGAATTCCGCGCTTTCCGGCATTCCCGCAGGCGTTGGGGTACTGCACTGTGGCACATGTGATACCGAAGTTGAAGGTCTCTACCCGCTGCCACCCCTGGCCGGGCTTCGGGGCTTTGCACAACTTTGGATTTTTTGAGCTGCCGGGTGAAAACGGCGTGCTGCCAGGCCATTCGCAACGTCAGAAACCCCGCGCCTAACGCCCAGAGAACGGCGAGGAAGCGCGTTACATGGATGTTCCGCCATTCGCCCCCCCCAACCGCTGAATTCGCGTCAGTATGATGTGCGGCATGCGTGATTCGACCTTTCTCAGCCACCGCCACCAGCGGCACGAGCAATGGAGAGGCTTCAACGCGTGGCGAATCGCTGCTCATGAAATCCACGCCGACATAATTGAACAAACTCATGCTGCTGGATGGAGTGGACGGCAGTGCCAGCCTGGCAACCACCAGAAACCACAGCAAATAATGCCAGCGGGCATTCAAGCGCTTGCCGAGCGCCCATTGGGCCGCCAACACCAGCACTACGAGGATCCCCGCCTGCCATGAGCTTCGCAGTATCCAGCCCACGATTTCGGTAGTGTTCATAGCTATTTCTCCTTTTCCGCCAGAATGGCTCTGAGTCTTTTGATGTCTTCCTTCGAAAGCTCCGCATCATCGACCAGGTGCAGCAGCATCGCGGTGGATTCTCCGCCGAAAACCCGTTGCAGGAAGGACCGACTTTCCTGCCGCACACTCGCTTCCATACTGACCAGCGGTTGGTACAGATACCGGTTGCCCTCCAGGATCGCCAGGAGCGCCTGTTTCTTAACCAACCGGTCCAACAGCGTCCGGATCGTGCGTGGGTGCCACTTCTTTTGCTTGCCCAGAGCGGCAACGACCTCGCTGGCCGGGAGTGGTGCCTTTTCCCAGATCAAGGTCATGACCTGCCACTCGGAATCGGAGATCTTAATAGGGCGCATAGTGCTACAGATGTAGCACTATGCTGCTACACTTGTAGTATCTCGTCAACAGAAAAATGTTCTGAAATGTTTCAATATGACACTCAGCAGGCCCTTTTACGATGGAGCGCCAGTTGCCAGATTGGCTTTCGTTCGTTCCGCTACTGTGTCCGTCCAAGCCCGGAGTACACTCATGTGCCACTGCGTTTCCGGTTCTCTCGCCCGGACACCGTAGTTCTGAGAGGGTAAGCCGCTTTGGCAGGCGGCGATCCCTGCTAAACCACCTTACCTGGCAGCGTCCTATGCACTCTGTTCCACGTAGCCTTCGCTGGTCTTTTGCCCGATGAGTCTGGCCAGTGCGTTGGCGGCCGAGGCGGCATCAGCAAAGGTCTTGGACTTGCTTTGCCCATTCGAGCCGATTCGGCCCCAGCGGGTGGTAACGGCGCTATCCGATTGGAAAATCTCCCAGAATTTGTTTGAGCTGCCTTGCACGAATTCGAAGTAGCGCGGCTTCGAACCGGATGCGCTGGTCACGATCACGGTAGCTGGTGGACTTGAGAGCTCCAGCGCCGAAGCCGCCGCGCTGGATGACTCCGGTTTTGCGGGCGCAGGGGAGTCGAGGCGAACGCCCACCCAACTGGGGAAGCGTGGCACGCCGCCGTCCGAAAGCTCCTGGTAGCGAAACGTGACCGTAGCGCCAACGGCTGGGGGATGCTCGCGTTCGCGGTCGCTGAAGCCCGTGCCAATGGCAAAATCGGTGCCGTCCGGCAAGCGGACGAGCAGCGCGCCCAGGCGGCCCTTGTGCCTGCCGGCCCCGGCCTGATGGCCGACCACGAGAGCTTCCGCGTCGTGGAACGATTTCACTTTCAACAAGGAGGACGAGCGGCCGGCTACATATTTGGATCCCGGCTGGCGCAGCATCAGACCTTCCCCGCCGAGTGCCTCGATCCGCGAAAGTTCCGCTCGCAGGGCCGCGGCATTTTGGCACCGTTCATGGTGATGCTGGCGGGCGAACCTGGCCGCCGGGATCGCCAACGTATCCTGGATATAGGTGAGCCGTTCCTCAAACCCGCCGGCAGCCGCCGGCGCATCAAAGACCAGGAATCGAACTTCGTTCCAGAGATCGCTCTTATCCTGTCGGCGAACGATACTCACGGTGCGCTGGAATCTCTTCCGGTCGATCCAGAGTTCACCGTCCAATGGGGAGGCCGGCAACCCTTCGATAAACCAATCCGGGGCGTGGTAGATGTTACCCTGGCGCGAGAGGAATTGTTTGCCATCCCAATAGGCGCGAACCCCATCCAGTTTTTCACTCATCCACCAGCCGGTAAGATCGGTCGCCGTGTCCCAGCTCTCGGCCAGCAGTAACGGCGGAACGGCGTCTGCCTCACCGTCGGTTCCCGGGGCCTTGGCGGCGCGCTGGGGTAGCGTTCCACCGATCCGGGCTTCCTCGGCGTCGTCGCCTCGCAACCTCCGGAGATGCTTGCAGGAGCGCTTTTCGATGGCGGTGGATTGATTTCGCCAGGCGGGGCAACTGCATGAGTAAACGCCGCCGGTATTCTTCAGGACATAGGGTTTAGCCCCGGAGCCCTGCATTTCGGTTGATTCACCGTCCTGGAGGTCACGCATAATACAGTTGGATTCTAAAGGTTGTCAGGATTCCGCAGGCTTGCATGCGCAGAATCTGACGGGAGATGTGGCAACGGGCAAGCGTGTTTTAACGCCAGCCCAAGGGGTAAGCCGATCGCGAATCCATGGTCAATAAGTGTCCTGCTTTCAATCGGTTGGGCAGCTGGTTGTTAACCCGCTTCCGCCGAAAGCGGCCGGGAACTGAAAATCAGGTCAAGGGACGGGCCGAACCAGCCGATACTACGAGAGGTTCCCCTGCGACCGAGGAGAACCGCACCGATAGGTTGGGCCAAGCGATCCATGATGGCGCCGCCTGGCTCGTGGCCGAAAAACCATTTTAATTACTGGGCTTTGGAAGTTAGAATACATACTAGTTGGAATAATTTGACCGAGTGGCACCTCGCGCTTCGAGTGGCGGCGCTGGTGTGCTGGATAGCGGTGGGGACCATGGACGCCCCTGCCCAGGACCTCGCTGACCCAACACCTCTCAGGGATTGGGTGGGACTTGGGGCCAAAGAGGCCTTGAAAGGCCGGCCGGTGGAAGTGTC
>JBBQYD010000061.1:0-16273 GCA_038209025.1 Verrucomicrobiota bacterium
TGGTAGTAGGATGTGGCCGGCGCGTTCCAGTTTAAGCAGAAGTGTGCGCGCCGCCATATCCTTGGGCCGGCCCTGTGCATTGCGCCAGTCCCACAGGCGGCAAAGCTCTTCGCTCAGCCGCGTTCTGCCCCACTCGGAATGTTCGGCCAGAAGTCCTTGAATCCGGCCAATGTCCTTGGCGCTCAGATCCCGCCCTTGTACCACCATGGAGCCTGTCATCGTTCACATGGTACGGCATGACTTTGGTCCGAGTCCAGCGGAAAATCAAAATCTATTTCACTTCACTTGATGGGAACAGTGCGATCTGGTAGTGGCTTCAAAGTGATGCCTACCTGACGAGATACCAATCCAGAACCTGAAAGAAAAGACTGATCTGCGGGCCGGTTCCGCTTACCCCAGAAAGGACTCGAACCTGACGCCAAAGGACTTAGCGACTTTGGCCCACGGCTCGTCAATAGAATCAAAGAATTGCGATTTGGCTTTCCATACTGGACGCATTTCGAACTCTCGTGGCCTGCCCGCAGGCGTCGATCAGAGTGGTGTTCCAACAGATTCAAGGGTTTGCGAGTAGGGGAGCACCTTAAAGCAGGAGGCCAGTTACAAGACCCGCATGAAAGCCACCAGATCCGATTTTTCGGCCGGCGTCAATTGAAGCTCCAGTATTAGATTGAAGAATTCCACCGTGTCTTCGAGTGTCAGCAACCGGCCATCATGCAGATACGGCGGCGAATCCTTCACCCCGCGCAGCGGAAACGTCTTGATGGGCCCATCTCCGTAAGACATCATCCCATTGACCAGATGCGACTTGAAGAATCGTTCTGTCTGGAGGTTGTGCATGTTGTTGTCGGTGTAGTACGGCGCCTGATGGCATGACCCGCACTGCCCCTTGCCAAAAAACACAGCCTGGCCGCGCATTTCCGCCGAATCCGCCTTCTTCGGATTCAACTTCCCGTCCACACCGAGTTTGGGAGCGGGTGGAAAGTTCAGCAGTTCCTGAAACTCCGCCATGGCGTGGACCTGACTGCCACGGTCGAGAATACTGACGCCCTTCTTCTGCGCGATCACCGGGTCTCCGTCAAAATACGCGGCGCGCTGCTCAAACTCGGTGAAGTCCTCGACGCTCTTCAACGCTCGCTGTGAACCGAACAGACGTTGAATATTCACCCCGCGCAGCGACGGCGTGTTGATCCGATGCCGGAACTCCTGCGGCCGCGCGTCGCCCGCCAGATGCGTGGCCCGATTGGTGTGGCCGTTAGCATGACAATCGAAGCAAGTCACGCCCCGGCTCACGCGCTCCGAACGCCGGTCTTCGGTGGCGTTGAACTGCTGCTGCGGAAATGGAGTCACCAGGAGGCGCAATCCTTCCAACTGCTTAGGATTCAAAAGACCATTGAATACCTCGTAGAAATTGTCGATGGTAATGAGCTTCCCCTTCGACACATCGCCCAGATCCACCCGGGTCGTCAGGAAGATCGGCGGAGGAAAGTCCGGCAGGAAATGATCTGGAGTGTCGAAATCAAGATCGTAGCGAGTCAGGTCGCGGCCTTCCTGCTTCTTTACCTCATCGATTTCGAACTTTGGAAACACCATCCCGCCCTCGGGATGATTAGGATGGGGCAGAGGCTCAAATCCGGCCGGATATAGACTCCTCTCCTTAATCTGCTCCGGGCTCAACTTCGAAAGCTGGTCCCAGCTTGTACCGCCAGTGAGCTTGACTCGCACGCCCTGTTGCACTGCCTTGCCCCCGGACATCCTGACTCCCGGGGCCGGGCGATTGCTCAGATCGTAGCGCTGCTCCAGCAGGGCCATATGCCGCTTCATGATCTCCGGTTTTGCCGCCACCATGCGGCTCATGATCGTCGAAAAATTCTCGTGAATGTCGACCGGCGCGTAACTCGAAGGCTTCTTGCCATCGTCCTGCGCGCGCACTGTACCAACGTTGATCAGCAAGCCGGCGGTCAGCACCGCCAAATTAAGTTTGCGAAGTTTCGTTTTCATTGGACCTCCATCACGTCCCTCGCATTTTGTTGGCCATCGCCCCACCCCTTTTCCGGAACAGCGTGATCCCGATCCCGCCCGCCAACAGCACGGCCGTTCGCGCCGATTTGCTGTCGAGTGTCAGCTCACCCGCTGGACCGTCAATCTGAACCGCCGCGCCCGCGGCATGGCTTTCCACGTTTGAAAACCGAATCGCGCATGCGCGTGGCCACCATCAAGGTGGCCTCGTGAGGACTGCTCGCGGATGTTCGCGCATTTCCTGCCACGTCCGTTTCCTCGGAGAAACCAACGCCAAACAGCAGCCCGCCGAGAATATTTGCAACATAGCGCGTGGGATTATGTGAAGCTTCACCGGATTAAGCGCATGCAGTGAGGAGATGCCAATGCTTCCCAAGATGATTGCGGTCACTGGATGCTGGCGTGAGGCGAGCGGAACAGGGCGCTTTCTGCGCAATCGGCCCAGCGGGGCCTGCCCGGTCTGGCAGGCCCCGCCGGCAGTCCCTGCGATGAGCGTGCACCACCACAGCCGTGGGCCGAAAAGCTTGCTTTTCCGGGCTTCTGGGACCATGCTTTACGCGCATGACCCGCTATCGGCAGAGTCGTGTGTGCGCCGGTAATCTCACGGCCAATTCAGAGGCCAACCGCATGGAAGGCAGGGCGCGACCTCAAAGCGTCGAAACTGAGGCTCGCCGGTCATGCCGCGGATCGACACGAATCCGAGCAAGCATCGCGGGCAGTTCCCGAAGAGGGTTAAGCCTCTTCTAAAGCCTCATCCAGTTCTTCTTCGCAGCAATTCTGGACCACCTCGGCAATCCACTGGCCGGTTGGTCCATCGGGTCGGACACCCGCAATTTCACAAATCTGAGCAGTGCACGCAGCAACTCGCTTCGTGATGACCCTCTCTTCCACCACAAGGACCTCCTTATAACTTCTCACCGGACCTATCGTCGGGACGGCGTGTGCCCGGCGTCTCGGGGGTTACAGTCATTGCACACTACCGAACGGTGAGTCGATCGACTGCAAAAAGAACGACCAGCAACATCGGTATCCAAACCATCAAGAAAGTCGCCAGCGATACCTTGACCAGTTCAGGGAGCATGACTTTGCCCTTGTCGCCCCACTTCATTACGGTTTTATCAAGTCCACCGGAAACTTCGGCAAAGATATACGATCCCACCATAAGCCCAACGATGGCAGCTAAGGCGTCCCAGTTCCCTTGTCCCAAAGCCGCCGCTCCTGTCCCGGGGCAATATCCCATCAGGGCGAAACCAACGCCAAACAGCAGCCCGCCGAGAATGTTTGCGGCATAGCGCGTGGGCTTAATGTGAAGCTTCACCAGACCAAGCGCATGGAGTGAGAAGATGCCAATACTTCCAACAATGATTGCGGTCAGCATCACTTTGACTACAGTGAAGTCTTCAAGCAGCAAGGTGCCGACCAATACGTGGTATTTTGCCACTCCTCCTTTTTGGAGAAGGAAGCCGAACAACACACCGAAGATTGCACCAAGAACTAGTTGCTTTGTAGAAAACTCTCTCTTTTCCGGAGTGTCCCCTTCGGGACCGCCTTTATCAAGAGGAAGTGATCCGGCGTGGTCTTGTGATTGTACTCTCATCGTCATGGAAGTGGTTCCTGGTGCGTTACGTTCGATACATCAACATTGCTGTAGCTATTCCACCACCAAACAAACATATGAGTGCTATCCTCGATCCGAAAGAGAGTTGAAGAGCGCCGCTGATCCCATGCCCACTCGTGCAACCGCCGGCTAGCCTCGATCCGAAAGCGACTAAAACACCGCCCAGGAGTGCGACGGCCAGCCTTGGAACGAGAGTGTCTTGTCCAAAACGAGCAGCCCACATGGGAGGCAGCCCTTCATTCCGAAACTCACCACCCTGCCACGCCGCAACAAACGCACCGAGAATTACGCCGACCACGAGCATCACTTCCCAGTCTACTGCCGGTTTGTTGTCCTGATAAAATTTCAGAGATTGCGTGTGTTGCGGAGCCAACACAGTTCCGAGGATTCCCGCTACACGGGCGTAAGCGGTCGATGCACCCAATGGTTTATTTGAAAAATAGAAGGTGAGCATTGAGAGCACGCCGATAAGCGCCCCGACTAGGTAGGGCGACCATGCACCGCTTGAATGGTCCTGGGGCTGTGTTCCTGGTTCTGCTGCCAAAGCTACAAGCGGAGAGCAAATACAAAACGCAATAGCGTGGGCGAAAATGGCTTTCATCGACGTTGCTCTCTCCTTATTTCTCGACGGGATACTTCGCGTTAACCCACGCCTGCCAGCTTCCCGGCACGTTATGAACATCAAATCCTTGAGCATCTAGAATACTTGCTGCAAGGCTGGCCCGGTACCCGCTATCGCAATATACGGCAACGGGTGTTTCTTTGCTAAGATCTTTCGACCTCTTCTCGACCTCTGGAAGAAAAATGTGTTTCGCGCCGAGGATGTGTCCTTTTTCCCATTCATCTGGCGAGCGCACATCTACTATCTGAAGATTGCCCTGCCGCCTTTTCACTTCGTGAACTGACATCTGATCCACTTCCCCAAGCCGGAAGCCGGCATTATCCCAAGCCTTCATGCCACCGACCAAATAGCCTTCAAAGTTTGCGAATCCAGTCCTTAGGAAAAGAGCCACTATCTTTTCTACGTCGCTATCGCTGTCAATAATCAACAGGAAGGATTGCTCCGGATCGAGAAGCCAACCGGCCCAGATGGAGAGCTCGGGTAGACCTGCAATGTTTAGCGCACCCTGAACATGACCACCTCCAAAGGCGAGCATCGAGCGTGTATCGATAACGACAACACCACTCTTTCCCATCGCCTCCTTGAATGCCTTCGGAGGTAGACCGGGGACGCAGGGCAAGTGGCCAAGCACCGTTGGTCCTTTCGCGTTAAGTTTTTTCATCCGTTTATAATAGGTCGGCTCGGGAGGAGCGGAAGAGAGCGCGTATTCTTTGAATGCTGCTTTGTCCGGATACTGAAGGAACGGGTTGAACTTCCGCTCGTATCCAATTGTGCTCGTCAGTCGGTCGCCGATATCGGCACCGCACGGAGATCCGTGTCCGTGGGCCGGATAGATGATAACGCCGTCGTCAAGATTGAGATAGTAGTCGTAAAGCGTCTCGAAGAGTTGCTCGGCAAGCTTCTCTGCTTGTTCGTCGCCCATCAGGTCAGGCCGGCCAACAGAATTTACGAATAAAGAATCACCGGTGAATATTCCCCAGGGCGTTTCAGCGTGTTTCTTTTCTGCCGCAACAAAGGACATATGTTCCGGTGTGTGGCTCGGAGTATGCTTGGCCATCAAAGCAAGTTTTCCAAACTCGAAACTGGCTCCGTCTCGAATCGATTCATGCTCGAAACCGTACTGTGCTCCGCCTTCGGCGCTGAGAAAGATCTTTGCGGTTTTTACCCGGGCAGAAAGTTCTCGCGCACCGCTCACCAGGTCGGCGTGGATGTGGGTTTCAAAGATGTGGGTGATGGACACCTTGCGCTTCCTTGCCAACTCGACATACAACTCCACGTCCACCCTGGGGTCTATCACCGCCGCTTCCCCGGACTGATCGTCGCCTATCAGGTACGACAAGGCGGCGATACCTTCCGTATGAACCGTTTCAAGGATTAGTGACATGGCACTCTACCTCCATTTCAATACCCCTTTCTAGCCCCAACGTATCACCGAGCGCCGTTGGGCCCAGGAAGTTGGAAAAGAACGCAAGGATATGGTGTTTCTGAAAGAACAGCCCGAACGTGGTGTCTACGCCTCTGAAGAGGTTGGTTGGTCGACTCATCCTCGATCTACCTCTCCTCCAACCCGCTGGACTACGCCCCGCAATAAAGATCTCGTCGCGCGGGCGCCAGAACGGAGCAAGGTGCCATCGCTAAGGCACGGGAAAGGCATCCATGCTCCTTTAGCACGTGGAGGCCCAACTTAAGGGACAAAGGACGCCCTTCGCGTCGATATCAACTGACCCGGGATGGTCGAGGCAGCGGGTGGCCCAACTTAAGGGACAAAGGACGCCCTTCGCGTCCCAGGCACCCCGAAGTGAGACCGCTGCTCGATTGCCGCCAACAAAACTGGCCCGATTCAATCTGGATTAAAATCAACGGGATTACTTCTGATTTCCGGTATCGGCGGAATCGATTCCGGTTGACCTATCCGCGGAAGAACCCGGAGCGACCACATATGGTCAACTGACCATACTGCGCCGCCAGTACGGACTTCTTGGTGGACATACATGTCCGCCGCCAGACCGTGTCCGTCGATTGGTACTGGGCGTGCTAACAGCGTTAGGGTCGGGAGGCAGTCCTGACCGGCCTTTGGGTATTTTGCTGTTTAGCCTATTTAACGCCCTTTCCGAAGGAGGACGGCGGCAGGAAAGCGGGTCGTGATAGTTGGTGCCAGTAATCAATGGTGCAGGGTTCTCGCCGTCTCCCCTGCTTCACGGATCTCCGAGGGAGTGTTAAACCGCTCATAAGAACAGCCTGGGGAGGCCGACACCCCGCTCGCTCCAACGGAGCGCACGGCGGACTGCTTAGGGCGAAGCCAAGCAAGCCTCGCCCTCGTACTTTGGAGAAGCCATGCGCCGCCGGGTTCGATAACGGCGCGAGTGACAATCGAAAACCATGAGTCAGTCCAGTGTGGTGGAGGGCGGTGAGTTGAGCCGGCGGCTGGGGTTCATCACGGCGATCCCGCAAATTGTCCAACGCGGCAGCGGTTGCTACGTGGGAATCAGCACATTGGCGGCGGGTGCCACCGCCTTGGGAAACACCGTGGAGATGATCACGGCGCAAGTACGGCTGGGCGCGTCTCTGGTGGAGCGTTACCTCTTCAACCAGGCGCTGAGATGGCGGCGCCAATGGAATTTGGACGCGATCATTGGCTTCGATCTCGATGGCTTTGCTCTCCCTCGGCAACAGCGAATGCCCCATATTGCGAACATAAAGGGCGTGCTAGCGGACGCTCTCCCGTTTGAGCGCGGCATTGCCCGGGCCGTCATGGCGCTCCAGTCGCGTTGGGAGGCGGAACACGCCAGGCGCGCTGATCTCGTCATTACCATCAGCGAGTACTGCAAGCAGCGCTTGCAAGAGCTAAATGGACTGCGCGGCTCGGTCACCGTTGTGCCGGAAATGATCGACCTCGATACTTGGCGGCGCCTGTTTCGCGAGAACCCCGCCACGAAGGCCGCGGACGAATTCGTTGTGCTCTGCGTCTGTCGCTTCTATCCCCGCAAGCGACTGGCGCTACTCCTTCGTGCCGCGCACTGGCTGCGGCGGCGGATCCCCGAACTACGGATTCGGATGGTTGGCGGCGGTCCACAGGCGCCGGCGCTGTTCCGATTGTGGCGTGAACTTAAGCTCGAACCCATCGTGGGTTGGGTCGGAGAACTTCCCCGGCACGAACTCGCTCGTGAATACAATCGCGCCGACGTCTTCTGCCTGCCCAGTGTCCAGGAGGGCTTCGGAATCGTCTTCCTGGAGGCAATGGCTGCCGGCAAGCCGATTGTCGCCGCCCGGGCCGCCGCCGTCCCGGAAGTCGTAAGGCACGGGCTGTTGGTTGATCCGGAGGACTTCGAGGCGCTGGCCGACGGCATCTGGCGGCTGTGGCGGGACCCGGCCCTCCGCGCTGCGATCCAGCAGCAGCAATGCCAGGACGTGGAGAACTACGGAATGGTCCGCGTTACCAAACAGTTCCTTCACGAGGTTGATCGGGTCGTTCGCACGGAGTAAAGAATGACAGAAGAAATGCACGTAAATTGGGGCGCGGAACAGCTGGCCTCAGAACGGACGCTGCTGGCAGCCGAGCGGACATTCTCGGCCTGGATTCGCACCGGTCTCACGGCGATCGGTGGCGGTTTGGCGGTCGCCCGCGTTCTGGTTTTCAAAAGCCACGCGCACGAGGTGCTGGCACATGCAATCGGTGGGCTGCTCGTGGTGTGGGGCGCATCCGTCTTCCTCCACGCAATCCTCAGCTACCATCACACCTGCAAAAGACTGTCACAAGAAGGCCTGTCCAGAAATTCACTGGGCGCCATGAAAGTGATGACGGCAACCCTGTTGGTCATCGCCGCGCTGGTGTTGTGGATCACGCTTCCATGAATGATCATCGTACCCAATGGCCGGCGCCGTCCGCCTCCACTTGTACGGAACCGGCCAAGCCAGGACGCTACCCTAAGGAGTCCATCTCATGAAACCTGCAACCTCACTGACTGTCGTGCAAATCAACGATAGTCATGCTTATCTGGACATGCACCAGGAGGTGTTCTGGCAAGGTGGTCAAACAGTTTATCGTTCTGCGGGAGGTTATGCCCGAATTGGCGCAATCGCCAGGCAGATTCGGGCGGAAAACCCGAATCGGGTGCTCTTTTGCGATTGCGGCGACACGCTCCACGGCACCTATCCCGCCCTACAGACGGAGGGGCAGGCGCTGATTCCGGTTTTGAACTCGTTGGGTCTCGATGCGATGACTGCTCATTGGGAATTTGCATATGGTCCCGCGATCTTCAAGCAGCGCGCATCGGAACTCGGCTATCCAATGCTTGCGATCAATGCTTATGAGAAAGCGGCGAAGGAACGGTATTTTCCACCGTACAGCGTGAAAGAGATCGGCGGGTTGCGGATCGGCCTTGTTGGCATCGCCTCCAATATTGTGGACAAGACCATGCCGGCGTCCTACAGCGAAGGGTTGTATTTCACACTTGGCCGCGAGGAACTCCCGGCGATCCTGGATGAGTTGCGCGCCCGCGAAAAGGTCGACCTCATCGTTCTCATTTCCCATCTCGGGTTTCCTCAAGACATGAAGCTGCTCTCGGAAGTGCAGGGTGTGGATCTCTGTCTGAGCGGGCATACGCACAATCGGCTGGAGCGGCCGGCTCTTCAGGGGCAAACGATTGTAATCCAGTCGGGGTGTCACGGTTCGTTCCTCGGCCGTCTGGATCTGGAGATCCAAGGGGGGCGCGTCGTTGACTTTCGGCACGAGTTGATCGAAGTGGCAGCCAGTGTGAAGCCCGATCCCGAAATCGACGACCTGGTACACCAGGCGCTCGCGCCGTACCGGGAGGAGTTGTCCACGGTGGTTGGGATCACGGCGACGGCCCTCAACCGCGCCACCATGCTCGAGACGACGATGGACAATTTCCTGTTGCAGGCGCTGCTGGATAGCTCCGGGGCGGAACTGGCGTTCTCGAACGGTTGGCGCTTCGGCGCACCGGTCATTCGCGGGGACGTCACCATGAACGACCTCTACAACATGGTCCCGATGAACCCCCCGGTCTCAACCGTCGAGCTCAGGGGTGATGAGGTCCTCGCGATGCTTGAGGAGAATCTGGAACGGACGTTCGCCCGCGATCCCTTTAACCAGTTGGGCGGCTCCGTCAAACGAGGCCTTGGTTTCAACGCCCACATCAAAATCGAGAATCCGCCCGGACTGCGCATTCAGCAGGTGTTTGCCGGCAAGGAACGGCTCCAACCCAACCGCTATTACCCAATGGCATTTGTGACCGAACAAGGGGTTGCCAACAAATACGGCCGCAATCGCCAGCAGGGTTCGGTGCGAGCCGTGGAGGCTATGGAAGCATACCTCGCCAGGCACAGCCCCATGGAGGCAGAGCTTCGGGGCACATTCGTCGCGGCATAGGGTCACGAACTGGCGCCGCTGCCAAATTTGCCCAGATCGCAACCAGCGCAGGGATTGCCTTCGGCAGCAACGCCGGTGGAACTTGCAGAGCATGAGCAACCATCTCTACTTCACTGCGCATGTTCGAATCCCAAGTCTTAAGCCTTGATAACAGGAGGGTTGACTAGGATGTACGGCGATGGCTCGCGGGAAACGGCGAACTGTGGATCCGGGCCACTCGGCGTATGATCGCCTGCGGATTCCGAGGGATGGCGACCGGCGATCCAAACAAATGCCCACCACGATCCCGAAGTGGGTTCGAGACCAGGATGGGGTCACCGATCCACTGGATGGCTGCCGGAAAAGACTTAAGTCCTCGGAATGGAATCAGTCAGATAGCGGAGTGTGGAACAAAACAATTGGCTCCCCGTCGTGGACGCGTTTCGGACTTTGGTGTTGTCGCCGCCCGAGGTGAGACCGCTTTTTCATCCCGTGCTTGAGTTCATCCGGCATTGACGCGACTCCTCCAGCAGCGGCGTGACGGCGCCTTCCAGCACGGGCAGGTCCCGTTCGACGTGGTCAAGATGATATCCACGTCGACAGCCGTACGCGCAATACTGGCGCTCCCATCCAGCCTGGGAGCCCAGCCGGGCCTATTCTCACAATATGAGGTGAGGACGAGCATCTTCGACCCGAGAATCCGCGCCGCAAGCTACGGCGTCAGCACCAAGCCGGAGGCGCGGCGGGGGCTACGCGTTGGATGACGGTGCAGGCAATCTGCTGAAGGGAGGGCCATAGGATGGGCCGCAAGGAGGTCCCTGTGACCCGAAACGATCGCGCTCATCTGGTTATGCGCGGTCCTCGGACTTGCTTCCGGGGTGATCTATCGCCCTAAGGCTTCAGAGGGCCACTGTTGACGGGTTCAAGGCGTGCGCCGGACGCGTGAGCTTCGCTTGCTGGCATGCCCGTCACGGGCTCCCAGGCTGCACCGGGATCAAGCGGATTGGGGCAGGTCACTGCCGACGGACAGATCAGATGCTCCATGAACTCCGTCCCGTTGTAGCTGTTGAAGCCGTAGCTGAATTCCACAGAGCTGCGCGATCTTCGGAAGCCGGTCAGAACACCGCTCGGGCGATCGAAGTCCATGAACAGGCTGGTGGTGGCGATGCTCTTCCAGCCCGTTCTTTGCCAGACGCGGTAAGCGGGTGTGAACGTGACGGTGGCGTTCGGGACGCCGCCGAACATCAGCCCTGGGGTGTCGATCATCTGAAAGCGTCGTTTTCTGGAGGCTCGCCGGTGTAGAGCAACATCATCGGCGCCGCAGGCGCAATCATGGTCCGATCATCGAGCCGTTTCGCCAAGGATGTAAGTTCGTGTTTGGAGGCGGGAGCGAGTTTGGAACCCGGCCGGTTGCACGGCCGGGTTCCGGTCTGGCAACCTTGCGACAGGTCACCACACATCGAAGCTGGTTCTAACCTGCCATGATCGGTTGCCGTTGTCCAGCCCCGCCCGTGCACACGGATGGCGGCGCATGGCGAAGTGGTTCTCCAGCAGCGGGTTTGCCGCGGCAGTGGCTGCCACGCGGCGTTCTGGATTTGCCCGCACTGTGATCGCGGGCAGCGCTATTGCAGCCCCACTTGCCGCGCGGAAGCCCGGCTCCGGCAACGACGCTCCGCCAACCGCCGCCACCAGCGGAGCCTGGAAGGCCGATTGGACCATCGCGACCGGCAGCGGGAATATCGATACCGCCAAGCCTGCCGGCCGCGCGTGACGGATCAAGGTTTCCATTCGATCACTTCTCCGGCACTATGCGGATGTGGGATCTCAGGATCAGCGCCAGTAGCTGTCCAATCCTGCTCCAGGGCCACTTTGGTTCAACGGGGTAGACAGCGGGGTGTACAATGAATCTCACCCTATGTCCTATGTTCCCGGCTGCAAGGCGGATGTGTTCATCAGTTACGCGCACCGCGACAACCTGGACGGCTGGGTAACCAAGCTCAAGACTAAGCTGACAGAAAAGCTGAATCCGTTTGTGGCGGGCCGCGCGGAGGTGTGGTTTGACGACCGGATCCGACCGGGGGTGTATTTCAAGGAGGAGATTCAGAAGAAGCTGAAGGATACGCCGGTCTTCGTGGCAGTGGTCTCTCCATCCTATCTTGATAGCGAGTTCAGCATCCGTCATGAGCTGGATTGGTTCCAGAATCAAGGCGGTAGGGATGTAATTCAACTCCTCAAGGTGCCGCTCGAAAAGGGGCAGCAGGTTCCGTTTCCCGACAGCGGCTACAAGGTGCTCCATGACGCCCAGGATGACCACCTGCTCGACGGCGAGCTTCTGGACAGGGCACTGGACGATGTGGTGGCGGCCATGACCAGGAAGTTGCGTGAAGTTTGGGAGCTTCGCCCGAAAATCTACGCGGCGCAAATCCAAAACGAACAACTGAAGCCACGCTGGGACGAACTCAAGGAGCGGCTGCATGAGGAAGGCTTCGCCATTGTACCCAGGGGCATCCTGCCGGCGCGGGTTCCTGACGGGCGAATCCGCGAATGGATGGAGGCAGCGCGCCTGTCCGTACACCTGGATGGCGTTCCGGATGATCCGCTGGCCCGGCGGCAATTGGAGATCGCGAGGCAGACCGGCCGCCCGTCCCTGATCCTGCCTGACGCGCCCTCTGCGGACCAGCTATCCGAGATTGCCGCCGAGGTGCAAACCCGTCTGGAAACAGCCCGCAAACCGGCCGTCTACTTCATCTACGACTATTACTCGGATCACCGGCGCGTCGCCTCCCTGGCCGAACTCATCGGCCAACGAACCGGTTGCGAGGTCTTCCTTCCCGCAGCCGGCGAGACGTACCACAGGTTCCGGCTCCGGGTGAGCGATGGGGTAGTGCTGTTCCGCGGCGAGGCGCCCGAGGAGTGGTTCCAATCGCAGGAATTATCGCTGGTCCAGGCCGCCGCCCTGCGCCAGACTGCCGAGGCGCGGTACTCCACCCGCAAGCCCAACGGGCACCCCGCCGGTTTGCTTGTCAGCCGGGGCACGCGGCAGGAATGGATTATTGAGCGCATCGGCGAGCCGGACATCAATGACCTTCAGCCGTTCTTCGAAGCTCTGGGCTCGCGCGTAAAGACTGCGGGCGGGGGGGCTGATGGGCGCCCCCGCGGCCGCGTTGTTCCCCGGCCGCATTTATCCGGGGCTGCGCCCGTTCGACGCCGAGGACGCGGTTCTGTTCTTCGGGCGGGATCAGGAGACCGACGAACTGCTTCGCCGCCTGGACGACACACGCTTCCTCGCCGTCGTGGGCTTATCGGGTAGTGGCAAGTCCTCGCTGGTGCGCGCCGGCCTGTTGCCCGCCCTGCGGCGTGGACACCTCACCGGCGCGGGGTCGCAGTGGCGGGTTGCCGTCATGCGGCCGGGCTCCGATCCGTTGGGCGCACTGGCGCGGGTGTTGAACGAGACGCTGGGCGAACGCGACGATCGCGACCGGACGTTGCGCTCCGGCAGTCTCGGACTGGCGGACACAACCCGCCATGGGCGGAACGCGGACGAGAACCTGCTGCTGGTGGTGGATCAGTTCGAGGAGATCTTCCGGTTTCAGGACACCTACCGCCAGCGGGCGAGCGAGGCGGCGGAGTTTGTCGAGTTGCTGCTGGCCGCGTCCCAGGACTACGAGCCGGCGTGGCGCGTTTACGTGGTCCTCACGCTCCGCTCGGACTACCTGGGGGAATGTGCGCGGTTCCGCGGACTGCCGGAGGCTCTGAACGAAAGCCAGTACCTGGTGCCGCGGATGACCCGGGCTCAGTTGCGCGAAGCCACCGTTGGTCCCGCCGCGCTGGGCGCTGTGGAACTGAGCGGGGCACTGCTGGAGCACCTGCTCGACAAGACCGGCGACGACCCCGATCAGCTCCCCGTGCTCCAGCATTTGCTCATGCGCATGTGGGAGGTCCGCGAGCGGAGCGGTACGGGATGGTGCATCGCGGCGAAGCAATACAAAGCTGCTCGCGGCTGGAACAACGCGTTAAACCGGCATGCCGATACGGTCTGGGATGAGCTGGGGCCGCGCCGGGATCTGGCCCAGCGCATCTTTCAGCGGCTCACGGAGAAGGCACAGGGGGGCCGGGAGGTACGGCGGCCCGCGACGGTGCAGGAACTGGCTGACGTCGCGGAGGTGCTACCGGACGAGGTAATGGGGGTTGTCGAGCATCTCCGGAAAGAAGGCTGCAACTTTCTGACCTCGCCGGATAACAAGCTGACCGCTGATTCGGTGATCGACATCAGCCACGAGAGCCTGATTCGCCGCTGGACGAAGCTCAACGAGTGGGCGACGGAAGAGGCGGACTGGGGGCAGTGGTACCGGCGGGTAGAGGACAATCTCAGCATTGGCGGCGCTTGGCTTGTGGACCCCGCACTGGAGTCGGCGCTGCGAGCGCGGGAGAAGGGCCACTGGAACGAACCCTGGGCCGAGCGGTACCGGACGGAGAGGGCCAAGGGCAAGCTGGCCTACGGTGCTGTCATCGATTTCCTTGACGGGAGTCTGATGCGCCGTCGCGATGCGCTGGCCCGCCTGCGACGCACCCGGGCACTGGTGGCGGGGGCTGCGGTCTTGTTTGCGGTTTTGTTCGTTGCCGCGACCTATCTCGGATTGTCTGCAGGAGAGGCCCGCGGTTTAGCAGAGGGGAACGCGGCTCGGGCCCTAGAGAATGAACGGAGCGCAGAGCAGCAAAGGCAGATAGCGGTGCAGGCGCTCAAAGACTTGAGCACCGAGAGCCAGAAGACCCAGGGCGCGCTAAAGGAAGCGCAGGATCAGCGGACAATCGCGGAGATAAACGCAACCGAGGCCACCCAGCAGAGGAACCAGGCCCTCGCGCGGCAACTGGCCGCTGATTCCGGACCACTGCGGAGCTCTAACCTGGACGGTACGGCCGCCACACTGCTCGGAGTCGAGTCGTTACGCCGGGCGCAAACAGTTCAGGGCTACGAGGCACTTTGGGGCGCCAGCGGCGGGATGGGGCGCGAGGTGGCCCGACTGGTGCATCAGAAGAGGGTGTCCGCGGTGGCCTTCAGCCCCGACGGCACGCTGGTGGCGACGGGTTCAGCGGACAACACCGCGCGGGTGTTTGAGGCGCGCACGGGGCGCGAGGTGGCCCGGCTGGCGCATCAGGACACGGTGCGCGCGGTGGCCTTCAGCCCCGACGCCACGCTGGTGGCGACGGGCTCAGCGGACAATACCGCGCGGGTGTTTGAGGCGCGGACGGGGCGCGAGGTGGCCCGGCTGGAGCATCAGGACACGGTGCGCGCGGTGGCCTTCAGCCCCGACGGCACGCTGGTGGCGACGGGCTCAGCGGACAAGACCGCGCGGGTGTTTGAGGCGCGCACGGGGCGCGAGGTAGCCCGGCTGGCGCATCAGGCCAGTGTGTCCGCAGTGGCCTTCAGCCCCGACGGCACGCTCGTGGCGACGGGCTCAGAGGACAAGACCGCGCGTGTGTTTGAGGCGCGCACGGGGCGCGCGGTGGCCCGGTTGGCGCATCAGGCCAGTGTGGGCGCAGTGGCCTTCAGTCCCGACGGCACGCTGGTGGCGACGGGCTCGGCGGATAAGACCGCGCGGGTGTTTGAGGCGCGCACGGGGCGCCAGGTAGCCCGGCTGGCGCATCAGGGCTGGGTGTCCGCGGTGGCCTTCAGCCCCGACGGCACGCTGGTGGCGACGGGCTCTGGGGATGGCACCGCGCGGGTGTTTGAGGCGCGCACGGGGCGCGAGGTGGCCCGGCTGGCGCTCGGCGAGCGGGTGCGCCGCGTGGACTTCTCCTCCGATGGGCGTTTCCTCAGAGCGGTCAGCGGTACATCCGATCTGCGCATCACTCAGGCCCCTATTCGCGTATCCGACCTGATTGCCGACGCCTGCTCCAAGCTGGATCGGAATCTGACCCGCGAGGAGTGGGCGAATTACCTCGGCGGACTCCCCTATCGCGAGACCTGCCAGCAACTGAACCCGGCTGTGGTGGGCAAGCGGAAGTAACGGCACCGGTTGCCGTCTTCCAGAGCCGGCTGCGAGGCACAGCGTTTCTGCGCGCGCTGGGCGAGAGGGCGGCGCACCGGGGCCGCTGGCACCGTGTGAGTTTGTTGGCCCTCCATCCGCACGACAGCGCGGAGAGGGTGTTGCCGGATGGGCCGGGCTGGTGTAGGCTTAGCAAAGAAACGGCGAAACTGCATTATGAACATGAGTCTGGATTTCCCTGAGCCCCGGCGCGAGGATTCACTGAACCTGACGCGGCGGGCGGATCTGGATGCGGCGATTGCGCGGCTGCGGGCTTGGCTGGAGGAAGAGAACTCGCCGATTCGGGCCATCCGGCATCAGCCGGCGAAACCGGGGGAGTTTGAGGATATGCCGGAGGGGATCGCGGCGCCTTTGCGAAAGGTGCTGGACGAAAAGGGGATCCGGCAGCTCTATACGCATCAGGCGGCGTGCTTCCGTTCGTTGGCGGCGGGGCGGAACGCGGTGGTGGTGACGCCGACGGCCAGCGGCAAGACGCTGTGCTACAACCTGCCGGTGCTGCACCGGCTGGCTAGCGATCCGGAGGCTCGGGCGATTTACCTGTTTCCCACGAAGGCGCTGGCCGAGGATCAGTTGCACGAGTTTCATTCGATTGTGGAGGCGAT